>JBBRKU010000009.1:0-15521 GCA_038231735.1 Actinomycetales bacterium
AATAGCGAACCGGACAGGATAGAGGCGGAAAGCGTCGGATGGGACCTCAAGGATCTGCGCCGGCGCGAACACCGCCGGGCCGCCCGGAACCGGGGCGTCCACAAAATCCTTCAGGCGAGACAGCACCTCACGGAACCCAGCCCGCTACCCTGAAACTGGCGGGTCCGCCAGGGCAAAACCCCGCGGACCCGGCCAGCGGCCAGTCGCTCTACTTGTACTCGGACCCCTACCCCACCCACGCCGGCAGGTTAGGCGGACTCGGCTGACATCAGGCAGAACGTGGCACCCTGCGGATCGCTGATCACGGCCATCCGGCCGATCCCCGGTGCATCGAAGGCCGGGGCGATCACCTGGCCACCCAATTCCTGCGTCTTCGCAATCGTCGCGTCCACGTCGGTCACATTGAAGTAGATGGTCCAGTTGTTGGGCACCTCCGGCATCGGCTTTTTCATGGCGCCGGCAATACTCTTGCCCCCGACCATGAACTGCGTATACTCGCCCAGATCTCCGGCCGGCGCTGTAGCGCTCTCCATCCCCGCCACGGCTTTGTAGAACGGCAGGACGGCGGCCACGTCGTCCACCTGCAGCTCATTCCAGACCACCGCTCCCGGCTCGTTGACCACGCTGGAACCAATGAGACCCTTGGCCTCCCAGAAACCGATATGCGTGCCGGCGTTGTCAGTCCCGACCGCCATCCGTCCCGATCCGGGCACGTCATCCGGCGGGAACATCAGGGATCCCCCGGCCTCGGTGACACGGGCTGCGGCATCATCGGCACTGTCCACGGCAATGTAGGTGTTCCAGAGCGAGGGAACCCCGGCCGTGGCCATATCCGGCATCTGCTGCATCAGGCCGGCTACATTGCCGCCGCTCTTGGTCGCCATGTAGTAGGTCATATCCGGACCCATCTGATTGGCGTCATACTCCCAGCCGAACAGGGAGCCGTAGAAGGTTTTAGCTCCTTCGACATCGGAGCTGATGAGGTCAACCCAGCACGGGGTGCCCTGGGCGTAGCTTTCTACCTTTGGCATTACGGAACCTTTCAGTACTTTATGGGTGGCGAAGGTTGGTACCAATTGGACGATTGTTCCGCCGTGCAGTCTGGTGGCGGATTGGGGCGTGCACGCCTCACGATCCATCCAAGCACTCAGCGCTCCGGCTGGGAAGAGGTCCAGCCGGGAAGAGGTCCAGCTGGACATGGTGGCAGGCACAACAAAAACCCCGCCCGGGCACGCCCCGGTTCCGGGGCCCCACCTGATGCGAGGTAATGCTGGTGATCTGCTGGCAGGCCTGCGGACCTAGCCGATGCGTCGAGTGTCTACCTCGTCGTCGTCATCGCCTTCTAACTGATCCGCATACTTGTCCGCGTACGCCGAGTAGTCCGGTTCAACCGGAAGCTCGGTACGGCGGCTGGAGACACGACTGGTCGTGGCACCCAGTTCGCGTTGAAGTGCCGTGTAGTCAGTGTTCGGGGAATAGTACTTGATGTCCCGAGCCTGCTTGGTTGCCTTAGCCTTTTGACGGCCGCGCCCCATGGCGTGACCCCCTTTTGCACTTGGACCGGAGGTGGTCGCTCGGCTAAGAGCGAGGCCCCGGAATATTCGGTCAATTTGTCGTACCTACAGATTACATGGTTTCCGCACGCGGTGTGCGCCAAACGAGTCTCCGGCCCCCGCCGCAGGCGCTGTGGAACCCGGCGCGGGCGCCAATATCTTCGGTAGAGTCGGTGTGTAGGGGAACGGGAGCCTGCGAGGGTGGCTGGCGGGAGCGCTACGGAAGGTGTGGATTCGTCGATGAGTGAGCAGGACAAGGAACGGCCGGAGCCGACGGCGGACGAGGTCCAGCTGGGTTCCGATGCCGACATCGACCTGCCCGAGCCGAAGCTCGATGAAGCCGAAATCAGCGAGGATGTGGCGAAAACCATCTCCCTGGAAGAGGTGGAAGCCGAGGCCGAACGGGTGGCGGCACACGAGGCCGAGGCCGCAGGCACCCTGGTGTCCGGGCGGGCCCCCGCGGCCGGACGGCCCGCTCCTCCCCGCCCCTGGGTTCCCCCGCAGCCGGCCGTTCCGGCCTATCTCCCGGCCGAAGCCACTGGTGGGCCGGAGCCAGGCACTCGGCGGGCGCGCAGGGGAACGGTCGCGGGCAAAGGCAACGGCAAGGGCCCTGGCAGGAACCGGCTGCCGCTGATAGCGGGCGCCGCCGTCGTCGCCCTGGTCCTGATCGGGCTGCTGATCTGGCTGATCGTCTCGCTGGCCAGTGGCGGAGGCCAGTCGTCGACGCGCTCGGGTGCACCGCAGGACTGGAAACAGGGCGACTGCCTCAAGGGATTCAGCGATGCCAGCCACCCTGCCGACGTCGTTCCCTGCACAGCGGCACACTCGGCTCAACTTGTGGGCACGTTCTTCTACCCCGCGGACGCGGGGTATCCCGGGGCGGATACGCTCAAGGCAAAGGCCCAGGACGTGTGCACCGGCGTGAAACTGACTCCTGCCTCGGAGAAGTACAGCCTGAAGCAGTTCACGGCCTACCCTTCGGAGACCACGTGGAACAACAAGGACCGCCGGGTGGACTGCCTCATCTCGGACCCCGACGGAGACAAGATCAGCGAATCACTCCTCCCGTAGCAGGCCGGAGTGCCACGTCAGAGTAGTGACTACTTCCGCCGGACCGTCAGCCCGCTGCCTGCACCGCTGGTGAGCGCCTCCGGGCTGAGTTCGTCAACGTCGGCGGCGGTATCAACCAGGACGGTATCCCCGTCCATGATGGTGCCGGCCAGTATCTCGCGGGCCAGCCGGTCGCCAATCTCGCGCTGCACCAGCCGGCGCAGCGGGCGGGCGCCGTAGGCCGGGTCGTATCCTGTCATGGCCAGCCAGGCCCGGGCGCCGTCGGAGACCTCCAGTGTCAGCCGGCGTCCGTGCAGCCGGGACGCCATCGACTGGACCTGCAGGTCGACAATCCGGGTCAGTTCGGCCACCCCGAGGGCGTCGAACATGACGATGTCATCGAGCCGGTTCAGGAATTCGGGCTTGAAAGAGGCATTCACCATGCCCATCACGGCGCTGTGCTTGGCCTCATCGGTCAGCGTCGGGTCCACCAGGAACTGCGATCCGAGGTTGGAGGTGAGCACCAGGATCACGTTGCGGAAGTCCACAGTGCGGCCCTGTCCGTCGGTGAGGCGGCCGTCGTCGAGCACCTGGAGCAGGATGTCGAAGACCTCCGGATGCGCCTTTTCCACCTCGTCCAGCAGGATGACGGAATACGGGCGACGGCGGACGGCCTCGGTCAGCTGGCCGCCCTCCTCATAGCCGACATATCCGGGCGGTGCGCCCACCAGGCGGGAGACCGAATGCTTCTCGGAGTACTCGCTCATGTCGATGCGCACCATGGCCCGCTCGTCGTCGAACAGGAAATCCGCCAGCGCCTTGGCCAGCTCCGTCTTGCCGACGCCGGTGGGGCCCAGGAACAGGAACGAGCCGGTGGGGCGGTCCGGGTCGGAAATCCCGGCCCGGGCACGGCGGACGGCGTCGGAGACCGCGGCGACGGCCTTGGTCTGGCCGATCAGCCTGGCCCCAATCACCTGTTCCATCTGCAGCAGCTTCTGCGACTCGCCCTGCAGCATCCGCCCGGCGGGAATGCCGGTCCAGGCGGAAATCACCTCGGCAATATCGTCCGCGGTCACGTCCTCCGCCACCATCAGGTCCGGCTTGTCCCCCGGGTTCAGCCCGATGGCGGACTCGGCGGCCGCCGCGGCATCGAGCTCGCGCTGCAGGGCCGGGATCTCGCCGTAGAGCACGCGCGAGGCCAGTTCCAGATCGCCCTCGCGCTGGGCCTTGTCCGCCACCGAGCGCAGCTCGTCCAGCTTGGCCTTCAGCTCACCGACTCGGTTCAGCCCGGCCTTTTCCGCCTCCCAGCGGGCATTGAGCGCCGCCAGCTGCTCCTTCCGGTCCGCCATATCCGCCCGCAGCGCCTCCAGCCGGTCCCGCGAGGCGGCGTCGGTTTCCCCGGCAAGAGCCAGTTCTTCCATGGTGAGCCGGTCAACGGAGCGGCGCAACTGGTCGATTTCCTCCGGGGCGGAGTCGATTTCCATCCGCAACCGGGACGCGGCCTCGTCCACCAGATCAATGGCCTTGTCCGGCAGCTGCCGGCCGGCAATGTAGCGGTTGGACAGCGTCGCCGCGGCCACCAGGGCGGAGTCCGCAATGGCCACCTTGTGGTGCGCCTCGTAGCGTTCCTTGAGCCCGCGCAGAATGCCGATGGTGTCCTCCACGCTAGGCTCGCCGACGTACACCTGCTGGAACCGGCGCTCCAGCGCCGGGTCCTTCTCGATCCGCTCGCGGTACTCATCCAGCGTCGTCGCCCCGATCAGCCGCAGCTCGCCGCGGGCCAGCATCGGCTTGAGCATATTGCCCGCATCCATCGCGCCCTCGGAAGCACCGGCGCCGACCACGGTGTGGAGCTCGTCAATGAAAGTGACAATTTGGCCATCGGAATTCTTTATCTCCTCCAGCACGGCCTTGAGCCGCTCCTCGAATTCGCCGCGGTACTTGGCCCCGGCCACCATCGCGGCGAGGTCCAGGCTGATCAGCGACTTCCCGCGTAGGCTCTCCGGCACGTCCCCGGCCACGATCCGCTGGGCCAGGCCCTCGACGACGGCGGTCTTGCCGACCCCGGGCTCCCCGATCAGCACGGGGTTGTTCTTGGTGCGCCGGCTGAGCACCTGCATCACCCGGCGGATCTCGGCATCGCGCCCGATCACCGGATCCAGCTTGCCCGCCCGGGCCACCGCCGTCAGGTTAAGTCCGTACTTTTCCAGCGCCTGGAAGGTGTTCTCCGGATCCGGGGACGTGACCTTGCCGGCGCCGCGCACGGTGGGGAGGGCAGCCTCCAGCGCCTCCCGGCTGGCACCGGCGGTGCGCATCGCCCTGCCCACCTCACCGGCGTCGGCGGCCACACCCACTAGCAGGTGTTCGGTGGAGACATAGCTGTCCCCCATCCGGTCCGCCTCCTTCTGCGCGGCCTGGATGGCCAGCAGCGAGTTGCGGCTCAGCTGGGCCTGCGCCACGCTGGTGCCCGACGACGACGGCAGCGCCCGGATGGCCTGGCTCGCCTTGACCGAAACGGTGTCCGGATCCACGCCTGCGGCCTTGAGCAGGGCGACGGCGACGCCCTCACGCTGGTCCATCAGGGCCTTAAGCAGGTGCGCCGGCTCCACCTGTGGATTTCCAGCCGTCGAGGCGTTCATCGCGGCCGCGGAGAGCGCCTCCTGGCTCTTGGTGGTGAATTTGGTGTCCACAGAGACTTCCTTTCCGTGCCTATGGTTGCCCGGGTCTGGCGCTGACGCAGCGGTGCGCCGGTTCCGGCCCCGGCGTCCTAAGTTGAGTGTACTACGCTCAACTTAAGGTTCCGGACCGTCTTCCTCCATATTTGCCTACGGGGAACCGGCTGTCCATGCCCCGCCCCACCCTTTGAAAGCACACTTGGCGCCCATGTTCTTCAAAAACATGGGCGCCAAGTGTCATCTGAACATTCAGCGGCCGGGTAGACCCTGCTTCTGGCTACTGTCGCTTGAATTGCCACCTGAAACTGATCACAAGTTAGCTTGCAATCGAGCCATTTGCAAGCTAACTTGGAGAGGTCGACGGCGATCCGAGCATTGCGGAGAGCGGACGCAAACACTGGTGTGAGCGATGAAGTCATTGTTCAGGCGTATGCGAACCCAATTCGGGTCTTTGACCTGGACGAGGGATTCACGATGGTCATTGGAGCAAACCATGCTGCCATCATCTTCGAGATCGGGGTTGTCCAGGGCGTCGAAGCGCCCGTTGTCGTCCACGCGATGAGAGCACGCGAAAAGTTCCTGAGGTGATGATCATGCCGCGCACAGTCCAAGACATACTCGACCATGCTGACAAACTCGCCAAGCGCTTCGAAGAGTACGAGCCGTCGGCGACCGACCGCCGCGACCCAGAGGTGTTCGCCGAGCTTCGCCAAGCCGTCATGTCTCGTTCGGATGCCGAGCGGTCGATCAAAGAGGCGGTCGACCATGCCCGCGAGCACGGTTACTCGTGGGCATTCATCGGCTCTCTAATTGGCACTTCCGGTGAAGCAGCCCGCCAGCGATACGGCCACAGACAAGAAGCCTGATCGACGGGGCTTGCGAAGCGCGCACCGACCCCGTCGCTGCTGTGGCGTCGAGAGCGCAGTTGGCGCCCATGTTCTTCAAAAACATGGGCGCGAAGTGTCCTCTGAAGAAGTGTCCTCTGAACAGGAGGTGCCGGGCCGGATACCCTTTGATCCATGATCACTTTCGATTGCGACGGCGTGCTGGTGGACAGCGAGCGCCTCACCGTCGGCATCGAAGCCTGGCTACTGACGGAAATGCGTGCACCACATTCGGAACTGGATGTGGTGCACACCTTCATGGGCCGCTCGGCCGCGGCCGCACAGTCGGAACTCGAACGGATCCTCGGGCCGGACCTCGCGGCGGAGTTCGCCAGACGGTCGAGGGCGGAGATCCACGCCGCGTTCGAGCGGGAGCTGATGCCGGTGCCCGGCATCGCGACGGTGCTGGCGCGCCTGGCCGACCAGGGCAGGCAAAGCTGCGTCGCTTCCAGCGGTTCGCACGACAAGATGCGCGGGACACTCGGCATCATCGGCCTTTGCGACTTCTTCGAGACCCGGATCTTCAGTGCCACCGTCGTGCACCGGATGGAAGAGCTGGCGGAGGCCCTCATGGAGCCGGGACTGTAGATGGCGATCTACATCGATCCGCCGCTGTGGCCAGCCCACGGGACGGTGTTTTCGCATCTGGTCTCGGACACCGATCTGGAGGAGCTGCACCGGTTTGCCGCCGCTGCCGGAATTCCGGAGCGCGCCTTCGACCGGGACCACTACGATGTCCCGGAACGGCGCTACACCGAGCTCTTGTCCCGGGGAGCCGTCGAGGTTTCCGGGCGTGAGCTGGTGCGGCTGCTGATCCGCAGCGGGCTGCGCGTCCCGGCGCGTCACCGGAATGAGTCTCTGGAGGTGGCGCTTCTGCACCGTTGGAATGTGGCGCTGCCCGGGCAGGAACCATTGGGCCGTGAGCTGCTGGCCCGCTGGGGCGAGGAGCACCGGCACTATCACGGCCGCACCCATCTGTTGGCGGTGCTGGAGTCCCTGGACCTGCTCCAGCCGGATCCGCCGCGGCACGTTGTGCTGGCGGCCTGGTTCCACGACGCGGTGTACGACGGCGTTGCTGGCCGCGATGAGGAGCGCTCGTCCGGTTTGGCTGTTGCCGCTCTGGCTCAGGCGCCCGTGTCCGCGGACGAGATTGCCGAGACCGCGCGGCTGGTCCGGCTGACGGCAAGCCACCGGCCGGAGGCGGGGGACACTGACGGCGCCTTGCTTTGCGACGCGGATCTCTCCGTCCTGGGCCGGACTCCGGCGGACTACCAGCGCTACCTGACCGCCGTCCGGGCGGACTATGCCTACATCAGCGACGAGGACTTCGCCGTCGGCAGGGCCGCCGTGGTCCGGCAGTTGCTGTCCCTGGATCCGCTGTTCCACACTTCCACGGCGCGGCGGCTGTGGCTGGCGGCAGCGGTACGGAACCTGCGCAGCGAGCTCGGCGAGGGCTCCTGATCCTTCCGCGCGTGCCTGACTTGCCTGGTTGGGGTGATCCTCTCCTACTTGAAGAGCTTCCTGAGCACATCGCCCAGGCCGAAGCTGGTCCGCCGGTAGACCGCGTTGTAGGCCGCGCGCTTGGGGTTCTTAACCCAGCCCGTTCCCCTCCGGCCATAGAAAGGAATCACCGCGCGCTTGACCGAGCGTTTAAGCCGGCCCGTGGTGCGGGCACGGATGCTCCGGCTGAGGCTGGGTGTGCGGAATCCGAATTTCATGATGGCCCCTTCTGGCGGCGTATTTGGTGGTGCAAGCGCTCTGTAATGCAACCGTAGTCCCGGGCACCGACAATTGGTGTTCGCCCCGACCGCGGCGCTCAGGTCAGCGGGTTCGCGTCGCGGCTTTCCGTGCTCAGCAGCACCACCACGGATTTCCCGGTGATCCCCATCCCCGTCCTCATCCCGTTGTCCGTCAAGGCCACCTGCAGCCCGGCCAGGGACGCAGCACCACAGGGTCCGGAATCGAAGCCGAGGTTCTCCAGCTCTTTAACGGCCAGTAAATCCTGGTCCTCACTGACGGTGACCGCTGCATCAATGCCTCCGTGCAACACCGGCCACGCGATGCTGGAGACCGTCCCGCAGTTCAGGCCCGCCATCCGGCTTTCTCCGGTCCGGACGGTGACAGACCTGCCGGCCTTCAGGGATTCCAGCAGGCAGGCCGCATCCTCCGGCTCGACACTCAGCAGCGACGGCCGCACCGCGCTTTCGCCGCGGCCGCCGTCCCGGTAGTGCGCCACGGTGGCCTGGATCAGCGAACCCACCCCGCACGGCGTGACCACTGCATCCGGCCCCGGCACGCCCGCCTGAACCAGCTGGGCATCCAATTCGCGGAAGATTGTCGAATACCCCTCCACAATCCAGGCGGGGATCTGTTCGTACCCCGGCCAGGCCGTGTCCTGGAACAGCATCGCTGCCGGGTCCATGTCCGCAGCCGCTGCGGCTTGGAGCACCACGTCGTCGTAAGGGGCAGGCACCTCCGTCAGGTCGGCGCCCTCGCCGAGAATTCCTTCCTTCGCCGCCTGGCCAATCCGCGCGGGCACAAACACCCGGGCAGGCAACCTGAACAGCGCGGCGGCGCGGGCAACGGCCCGCCCATGGTTGCCGTCCGTGGCGCACACGAGCGTCAGCCCGCCGGCAAAATGATCCGCAAGTCCGGCAAACGTCCATGCCTTCTCCGGTTCCCCGCTCCGGGCGGACAGCGCGCGGTAGATGGCCCAGGCGGCGCCTACCATTTTGAACGCCGGCAATCCGAAGCGGCGCGACTCCTCCTTAATGAACACCCGCCCAACCCCCAGCTCCGCGGCCAGCTGAGGGCACTCACGCAGCTCCGTCGGGGCATAGCCGGGCATGTCCCGGTGAAAATCCAGGACGCCAGCGGGCGCGGGGGCACAGAGGAAGTTACGGGCGGAGGGATTCACATACCATTTTGGGCTTTCCGGGTGCTCAGTCATGGCTCCAGTGTGCCGCCACAACCCGGAATCGGCCAGAGCGGCCGCAGCAGCCAACGGCCGGCGGATCTGCGGATAGGCTGGATCCATGTCAATCCACATCGGCGCCCAGCCCGGCGATATCGCCCAGAATGTCCTGATGCCCGGTGACCCGCTCCGCGCCGAGTGGATCGCCACCACGTTCCTGGACAATCCCGTCTGCTACAGCACGGTGCGCAACATGCTCGGCTTCACGGGGACCTACCACGGCCTCCCGGTCTCCGTGCAGGGCAGCGGGATGGGTCAGCCCTCGATGGGGATCTACGCGACCGAGCTGATGAAGGACTACGGCGTGCAGACCATCATCCGTGTAGGCACCTGCGGCGGCATTTCCGACGGCGTGCGGATGCGGGACGTGATTATCGCGCAGACCGCCAGCACGGATTCATCGATGAACCAGCTGCGCTTCCACGGCATCGACTACGCCCCCGCGGCCGATTTCACGCTGATGCGGCACGCCTATGACGCCGCCGCGGAAGCCGGGCATCCCGCCGTCGTCGGGGGTCTGTTCACCTCGGACTCCTTCTACAACGACCGCAACGAGCTGTGCATGCAGCTCAAGGACTACGGCGTGCTGGCGGTGGAGATGGAGACCTCCGCGCTGTACACGCTGGCCGCCAAATACGGCCGCCGCGCGCTGACCCTGGCCACCGTTTCGGACCACCTGCTCACCGGCGAGGAAACCAGCGCCGAGGAGCGCCAACAGACCTTCAGCGACATGATCGCGCTGGCACTTGCCACGGTGGAACGGACAGCCGCCTGATGGCCGGCGGCCCTGGCGCCCCCGCCAGCTCCGGCCGGGCGGGGAAGAAGGGCTGCCAGAAGCGTGGGGTCACCGCCCCGAGGCTCCCTGAGGTCCGGCTCGGGGACCTCAGGGACGCCGCGGACCAGACCTTCTACCCCGGCGACCGCTACGATGGCGAGCGCTACGATCGGCCCGCACTCGAGGGTATGGACCTGACGGCCGCGGATTTCATCGAATGCGAGTTTAACGCCCCGACCTTCCACGAGGCACAGCTGCGCGGGGTCCGCTTCCGGGACTGTCTGCTGGCGGACAGCTTTGCCCCGGTCTTCACGGCGTCCCATTCCAGCTGGCGGGACACGGTCATCAGCTCCCCGCGCTGGGGCTCGGCTGAGCTCTACGACAGCACGTGGCAGTCGGTAAGGATCGACGGCGGCAAACTGGACTTCGTGAACCTGCGCGGCGCCAAGCTGACCGACGTCCAGATCAGCGACTGCATCATTAACGAGCTGGATCTGGGCGGCAGCACCGTGGCCAGGATGGCGCTGAAGAACTGCCGGATCGGCACCCTGGACCTCACCTCCGCCACGCTGAAGGACTTCGACCTGCGCGGGACCGAGTTCAGGACCCTGAACGGGATCGGGAACCTCGCGGGGGCCGTCATCGACGACTACCAGCTGACGCTGATGGCGCCCCTGCTCGCGGCGCACCTGGGCATTACGGTCGCCTGACGAGGGCTCCGCACACGTAGTGCCGCGCATAGGCTTAACCCATGGCACCGACCTTTGAACATGTCCTGGCGACCCGCGGCACAGGCGGCTACCGGCAGTATCGGATCCCGGCGCTGGCCGTCAGCACCAGCGGGACCGTGCTCGCCGCCTATGACGGGCGGCCCAACCTGGATGATCTGCCCAATCCCATCGATCTGCTGCTGCGCCGCAGTATGGACGGCGGCCGGAGCTGGGGCCCGCAGCAGGTGGTCCGGACGGGGACCGGGCTGGAGGGTTTCGGCGATCCCAGCCTGCTGGTGGATGCCCAGACGGGCAGGATCTTCATGTTCCACGCTGCCGGAACCCGGGCCGGTTTCTTCGAGGCCGTCCGCGGCCTGGAGCCGGACGGCGACGTGCAGCACTGCGACTACAGCTATTCCGACGACGACGGCGCCAGCTGGCAGCACCGCAGGATCACCTCCCAGCTCAAGCGGGGGAATATCACCGGCATCTTTGCCGCGGCAGGGCAGGGCATCCAGCTGCACACCGGCCCGTACCAGGGCCGGCTGCTCCAGCAGTTTGTGGTGCTCGACGACGGCCGGATCCAGGCCGCCTCCTCGTACAGCGACGATCACGGCGAGAGCTGGACAATGGGCGAATTCAGCGGTCCGGAAACCAACGAGAACAAGACGGTCTGCCTCGCGGACGGCCGCGTCCTGCTCCACTCGCGCAGCACCCCGTACCGGCTGACCGCGGTTTCCGACAACGGCGGCCACTCCTACTCCCCCGTCCTCCCGCACGCCGGTCTTCCGGACCCCAGCGACAACGGCTCGGTGGCCCGGTTCGACGGGCTTCCGACCGTAACTGGGCTCGCAACACCGGAGACGGACAGCTGGCTGATCGCCACGCACAACCACGACGCGGACCTGCGCCGGAACACGGTACTGAAGCTCTCCCCGGATAACGGTGTCAGCTGGCCGCACGCGCTGACCATCTGCCCCGGCAGCTCGGCGTATTCCACCGCGGCCCGGCTGCCGGACGGCCGGATCGGCGTGCTCTACGAGCGCCAGGGCTACCGGGAAATCGTCTTCGCCTCCGTTGATCCCGAGGACCTCCTGGCCGCCCCGCCCGCGCCGTCCGCGCCGTCGTCCAACCAGCCGGGTCCGGCGAGCGCCCGGCACCGACTGCTCTTCGATCTGGAACTGCGCTCCATCACCCCGGCCCTGCCGAAGGTCTGGCAGACCGTCGGCGAAAGCTTCGCCCTGGACGGGCCGCAGGGCGGCTGGTCCGGCTCGGTCTGGAAGGAAATGGGGCAGGGCTACTCGGAGGACTACGTCCAGGTGCTCTCCAACCGGGAGTCCCAGGACCTGAACTACGGTCCGCCGCAGCCCGGGTACAGGGCCGGGGACATCCTGGCGTTCTCCGGCCGCGCCGCCAACCGCGGCACCCAAGCCGCGTCCGCCGTCGAACTCTCCGGGACGTTCGATAATCCCGCGGACTTTGAGGCAACGGACCTGCAGCCCGGGTCCCAGGCGCTCTACCCCGCCGCGAGCTACACGGTGACGGACGACGACGTTGCCGCCGGCCGCGCGCAGGTCACCTTCGAGCTCCACGCGGCCATCGCAGGGGCACCGGTGATCCTGACCAGGACCTTCCGCTTCGACGCCGCCAGCGGCGACGTCACCATCACGGAGGACCCGGCCGCGGCCGGACAGTAGCCCGGCTCAGGCGCCGGCGTCCAGCTGCCTGCGCTCCTTCAGCCGCGCCAGCTCCATCTCCACGTCGTGCTCCGTCGAGAGCTGGTCAAGCTGGCGCTGCACCGGATCACGGAACGGCCGGGACGGATCCTCCAGCACGCCGGTGGCAAAGAGCTCCTCCAGCGCGGCGGAGCGGGCCTGCATCCGCTGGGCATGGTCCTCCGCGCGCTGCATGGTCAGCCCGACGTCAGCCATTTCCTTGCTCAGCCCGCTGAGCGATTCGCCGATCCGGCTCTGTGCCTCCGCCGCGGAATAGCTGGCCTTGATGGTTTCCGCCCGGGTCCGGAAGCCCTCCACCCTGGTCTGCAGCTGCCCCAGCCCGGCGGTCAGCTTGCTCTCCTGGGCGAAGAGGGCGTCCCGCTGGCGGGTGATGTCCGCCAGCTGCTCCCCGACGGCGGCCCTGCGGGTCAGCGCGGCCCGGGCCAGGTCCTCCCGGTCCAGCGCCAGCGCCTGCTGTGCCTGCTGGTGCAGCCGGCCCATCGCACCGTGCAGCTCATTGGCCTGCAGCTCCAGGCACTGCCGGCTGGTGGCCACATCCGCGATGCCGCGCCGGACCTCGTGCAGGGCCTGCAGCTGGCTCTGGTACGAGTAGTCCATGGTCTGCTGCGGGTCCTCGTATTTGTCCACCGCGGCGTTGGCCTTGGACCGGAAAATCATGGTGATGCGCTGGCTCAGCTTCATCGAAGGCTCCTGCCTGGGTGCGTGGTCAGAGTCGGCCGAGCTGGGTGTAAGTGGCGGACCAGTTGTCCAGCATCTTCGCCTCGATGTCCAGCCGGCGGGTCAGCTCGGAAACGTCGACGGCGGTCATCGGCCGGGCGGTCCGGGCCAGCGCCTGCCGTACGCCGGTGGATGTCTGCAGAATCTGCTCCACCTGCACCCCCAGCGTCTGGGCGTAGACCCGCTGGATACCCCGGTCCGGGTCTTTTTCCGCGACGGCCAGCTGGCGGTCCAACACCCCGGCCGCGTGGTCCAGGGTCTTGACGATGTAGGCCAGATTTCCGATGTGCTGGCGCGAGTCCATGGCCACGCCCAGGCTCCGTGCCGTAGCGGCCAGGGAATCGCGCAGCCGCAGCCTCATCGCCGCCAGCTCCCGGCGCTGTTCCGGTCCGGTCTGCGCCCGGAACGCCAGCGCGCCGCGGCGCATCCGCTCCGTCCCGGGTGCCGCACGCCGGACAACCATCCGGCCGGCCTGGTAGAGCAGGACTCCAAAGGTGACCGCCGTGGAGCCGACCACCACGACAATGCCCAGCAGAATGATCAAAAGGACTGTTCCGGCATCCATCCCGTACTGCCTCCAAAAGCGAAGCCGCAGCCGCCGCATCCGCAGCTGCTGATGCGCAGTAGCCTAGCACCGCCTCAGGCCCAGCAGCCAGCAGCGGGGCCAGCGCCGCAGTCGTCGTCGTCCGACGCATTCCGGGCGCGGCCACCAAACAATCCGTAGAATATGGATATGGATCTTCGCCTGTTGTATTTCGAGGGCTGCCCCAACTGGCAGGTCGCACGGGAGAACCTGCGCGGTGCGCTGGCAGGGCTGGGTTGGGCGCAGTCCTTTGAGACCGTTCTGGTGGAAACCGAAGATCAGGCCACGTCCCTGGGTTTCACCGGGTCCCCCACCATCATGTTCGACGGCAAGGACATCTTTGACGCGGGAAATGCACCGGCTGCGTTGGCCTGCCGGGTCTACCGGACCGGCGCCGGGCTGGCCGGTTCACCAACGAGGGCGGACATCGTCAGAGCGCTGGAAAGGGCGGTGGACACCGCCGAACGGACCCGCTAGCCGGCGCGCGGGGCGAACATGATCACAGCCACCCCACCCAGGCATACGGCGGCACCAATCAGGTCCCACCTGTCCGGGCGGAACTGGTCAAAGATCACTCCCCAGACCAGGGAGCCGGCGACAAAAACCCCGCCATACGCGGCCAGAATCCGACCGAAATGGGCGTCCGGCTGCAGCGTGGCAATGAAACCGTAGGCACCAAGGGCAATGATGCCCAGGCCGGCCCACCACCAGGACCGGCCCTCGCGCACGGCTTGCCAGATCAGCCACGCGCCGCCAATTTCGGCAACCGCTGCCACGGCGAAAAGGGCCACGGACTTCAGAATCGTCATCCCACCAGTATCGGTGCAGGTGCCCGCTGCGGCGGCCGCGGCGGTTCTCCCACCCGGCAGATTCGCCGCGATGACGCGATGTGACAGTTCAAGGTGATGGCTAGGGCGCCAGGGAGGCGATCAAGGCCTCGATGCGGGATTTGATCTCATCCCGGATAGGCCGAACCACATCAACACCCTGGCCTGCCGGATCTTCGAGCTCCCAGTCCTCATACCTTTTGCCGGGGAAGACCGGGCAGGTGTCCCCGCAGCCCATGGTGATGACGACGTCGGACGCCTTGACGGCGTCCGTGGTGAGGACCTTGGGGATTTCAGCCGACATGTCGATGCCAACTTCGTGCATGGCTTCCACCGCGGCGGGATTCACGGTCTCCGCCGGCTCTGAACCGGCGGAGCGGACCTCGATCCCGCCGTTGGACAGGGTTGCCAGGAAGGCCGCCGCCATTTGTGAGCGTCCGGCGTTGTGCACGCAGACGAACAGGACGGAGGGCTTTTTCGACGTGGTGGTGTTCGTCTCGATGGTGTTCATTGATTGATGCTCCTAGCGGAAAGTTGTGGGGCAGGGTATTCGTCGGTGAAGAACTGTTTGCGGGCCCAGAGCGACGCGTATACCAGCGCGATCAGAGCGGGGACCTCGATGAGAGGCCCGACGACGCCGGCCAGGGCCTGCCCGGAGGTCACACCAAAAGTGCCGATCGCCACCGCGATGGCGAGTTCGAAGTTGTTGCCGGCAGCGGTGAAGGCCAAGGTAGTTGTTTTGGCGTAGCCCAGGTTAAGCGCGCGGCCGATGACCATTCCGGCGCCGAAAACGATGACGAAGTAGACGGTCAGTGGGACGGCTATACGGACCACGTCCAGGGGTCGGGACGTTATGGCGCCACCCTGCAGGGCGAAGAGGACCACGATGGTAAAGAGCAGTCCGTAAAGCGCGCAAGGGCCGATCTTCGGCAGGAACCTGTCCTCATACCAGTCACGCCCCCGGGCCTTTTCGCCCAGCGTGCGGGTGAGGAAGCCAGCCAGCAGCGGGATGCCCAGAAAGATCAGCACCGAGGCAG
>JBBRKU010000010.1:0-14551 GCA_038231735.1 Actinomycetales bacterium
AGACCTGCACGACGACGACGGTCCCGCCTTCCGCATGACGCACCTAAGCGACAATCCCCTCCGGGCGCCCCTTACGGGGACGGGAGGGAAACGTCCGGTTTAAGGCTTGAATCCGCACTGGGACTCCCAGATGTCTGCGAAGATCGATGCATGTCCTCCGAAAGCGATTTTGCCCTGGCTTCAGTTTTGATTGGTGGACGTGAGCCGAGGGCCATTGTCATTGTTGACTACGATGACGCATGGCCGGACCGCTTCGCGAGACTATCCCAAACCATCAGAAACGCTGTCGGGGAAATAGCCCTGGCGGTCGAGCACATTGGTTCGACAGCTGTTCCTGGGTTAGCTGCGAAACCCACTATTGATATCCTGCTCACCGTTCCGGACGTAGCAGACGAACCAACTTATGTGATCCCACTGGAACGGGCCGGTTTCGTTCTTCGTGTTCGAGAGCCCGGGCATCGCATGCTGCGGACACCGTTGAAAGACGTCCATGTGCACGTGTTCGCTCAAGACAACAATGAGGTGCAAAGATACCTGGATCTGCGGGATTGGCTGCGCGTCGACGGCGAGGACCGCGCGCTCTACGCTGCGACGAAAAGGCGACTCGCTGAACAACAATGGTCCGACATGAATGACTACGCCGAAGCAAAAACCGACGTCATCGTTCAGATCCTCACCCACGCACGGGCGTGGCGTGTTCGACAGCTGTACGCTCCAGAGCGGCTGTCCGGATGACGGCTAAGAAGCTATCATTCCCCGCCGGCCACGTCACCCTGTCCCCGTGTCAGGCAATCCTGATCCGGCAAAGGTGCCGGCACGGTCCGGGTGGCGTAGCGTTGGGTTATGAGTGTTGACAACGTCCACGCCACCCAGGAACCCGTGCTTTTGGGTATGCCCGAGTTCGCCGCCCATGCCCCGGACCCGGCCGAGGCTGTGGACCCGGCCGCAAGGCCGCTCGGCCAGGTCGGACTGTTTGACAGGTACGGGCGCCGGGCCACGGACATGCGCCTCTCCCTGACCGACAAGTGCAATCTGCGCTGCAGCTACTGCATGCCGGCCGAGGGTCTGGCCTGGCTGTCCAAGAACCAGGTCATGACCGCGGAGGAGATCCTGCGGATAGTTCGCATCGGGGTGGACCGGCTCGGTGTCCGTGAACTGCGGCTGACCGGTGGCGAACCGCTGGTCCGGGCCGATCTGGTGGGCATCATCGCCGGGCTGCGCCAGGCCCATCCCCAGCTGCCGATCTCCCTGACCACCAATGGCGTGGGCCTGGCGAAGAAAGCGCAGGCCCTCAAGAACGCCGGCCTGACCAGAATCAACATTTCTCTGGATTCGCTGCATCCGGACACCTTTGCCCAGCTGACCCGCCGGCCCTTCCTGGACCAGGTGCTGGCCGGCGTCGAAGCTGCAGCTGCAGCCGGGTTGGGGTCCATCAAGATCAATGCCGTGCTGATGCGCGGTATCAACGACAAGGGCGCCGCGGAACTGCTGGGATGGGCGCTGGCAGGGGGTTATGAACTGCGCTTCATCGAGCAGATGCCCCTGGATGCGGACCACGGCTGGACCCGCGCGAACATGATCACGGCCGCGGAAATTCGGGAGCTGCTCTCCGCGGAATTCGAACTTTCCCCGGACCCACGCGAGCGGGACGGCGCGCCGGCGGAGCGCTTCGAGGTGCGCCGGCACGGCTCAGCGGAACTGCTGGGCACGGTCGGCATCATCGCCTCGGTCACGGAACCCTTCTGCTCGGACTGCAAGCGGACCCGGATCACGGCGGAGGGCAAGGTGATGAGCTGCCTGTTCTCGCGCGTCGAGGTTGACCTGCTTGCCCTGCTGCGCGCCGGTGATACGGCGGCCGACGACGACGCCATCGCCACCCGCTGGCAGGAGGCTATGTGGGCCAAGCCTAAGGCGCACGGTATGGACCATGTGGGCCTTGGCGCGGCCGATTTTGTGCAGCCGGACCGCAGCATGAGCGCGATCGGCGGATAGATGCTGATCCGCTACTTCGCCGCAGCTCGTGCCGCCACCGGCATGGATGAGGAACCCCTCCTGCACGCCGGCCCCATCACGACCACCGAACTTATCGAACAGCTGACCTCCCTGCACCCCGTCTCCGCCTCGGAGCACACGCCTCCGCTGGCCCAGCTGCTGACCCGGTGCAGCTTCCTGCGCAACGAGGTCGCGGTACGTGACCATGCCGCCCCGCTGGATCCGGCCGACGTCGTCGACATCCTGCCGCCCTTCGCCGGCGGCTAACCGCCCAGCGCCAACGCGAGTAGGGCGGTGCGGCTCCGGACACCGCATTTGGCGAATATCGATTTGAACTGATCCTGCACCGTGTACGGTGTGATGCCCAATTGCCGGGCCAGGTCCGACGTATCCATTCCGGTGGCGGTCAGGGCCAGCACCCGATGTTCCTGCGGGCTGAAGCCGAAACTGCGGACGAAAACGGCGAGCCGGGCCGCGGGGAGGCACTGCTGGATGGTCACGGCCAGCGGCGGCGAGCCGATCGTTGATACGGCGTCCATTCTTGCGGCGCTCAGACTTGCCCACGCTCCCCCGCCAATGGGCAACCGGGCCGTGGCGGCCCGGTCATCAACCATCGCCTCGAGCGCCAGAAGCTGGGCTGCAACATTGAGGACTTCGGCCGGAACACGTTCGTGCGGCCGGGGCCCGGGCTGTAACAGGTCAAGCCAGGCGGCCGCGGACGCCGTCTGTCCCACCACGGCCAGCTCCTCATCCAAGGTCAGCACCGCCTGCGGAGGCAGCTGGCGGACGACGGATCCACCGCCGAGGAAGTCGCGGGCCCGGCATTGCCTCAGGCCGGCGGCAATCACGGGCGCAACGGATGCCATGAAACCCGTCTCCGGCGGCCCAAAGGTTGATGCCCCGCCGCCGCGCCAAAGGTCCAGCCACGCCCAGCACCCGTACCGGTCAGCCATCACGGTGGAAAGGACATCAACGATCCCGAAGCGTTGCAGCAGCCGGTCCCAGAACACGCTGCGTGCCAGGTCACCGCCGGTGGGTTGTTGCAGCGTCACGGCCACGGGACTACTCTGGCACAGCAGTTCCGTCCATCGGTTCACGGCGGCCAAATACTTGAGCCGGATCAGCAGCGGCAGCTCGTCGGGGCACGGTATCCGGGCCATCGGTGCGATACCCACGGCCGTCTCCGGATCCGTCAGTGGCCAGGCGAACCAGTCAAAGCCAACCACGTGGCTTATTTCGCCCAGCAAACCGTCGCGGAGCTCATGGTCCTCCAACCCGGACCGGCAGAGCCGTTCCACCCGCTCCCGGCTTCGGTTCTCCACCCAGCTGGCGGTCATGGACCCAGTATGCGCTCCCGGCGCAACTCGGTGGCGCCGGGAAGAATATCCCAGTTTTCTGGGATACCGGGCCGCGGGCAGGGCGGCCTACTGTGAAGCCACCACACCGACAAGGAAGGACATGCAATGTTTACCCTGCAGATCGAACACGGGATCAAGGACTACCGGATGTGGAAGGGCGCCTTTGATTCAGACCCGCTGGACCGCGGCGTCTCCGGGGTCATCTCCTACCGGATCGCCAAGCCCATGGGAGAAGCCCACTACGTGGTGCTGGAGCTTGATTTCAGCACTTCCGACGACGCTGCCACTTTCCTCTCGCGCCTGCAGACCGATGTCTGGGCGAGGGCATCGGTATCTCCCGCGCTGGCGGGGGCCCCGAAAACCCGGATCCTGGAATCGGCGGATTAGCCAGGTGCCGAGTATGCCGTACCTGCGGACATTTGCCGTGGATTCATCCGCGGCGCCCGTCCGTAAATGCGGCATAGACGTCGCTTCGCCAGGGCCGGCCGCGCGGAGATCCAGAGCTGCGGATCTCCACGCGCTGGCAGAGCTCGCTCGGTCGATCACCGGGGGTGCGACTACCGGCCGATGGTTAGAGGCCGAAGGTTTCGGATTCTTCGAAGGGGCCGACGACGGTGACGGTCCGGGGCGAGGCGGCGAGTTCGCGGGCGAGCTCCTGGACCTGCTCCACGGTAACGTCACCGATGCGGGTCAGCGTCTCGTCGATGTCCAGGAATTCGCCAGCGACAAGTTCCGCCCGTCCCAGCCGGGACATCCGCGATCCTGTGTCTTCGAGCGCCAGCACAATGCCGCCGGAGAGCTGTCCGACGGCCTTGGAGAGTTCGTCGTCCGTGATCCCATCGGCCGCCAGTTTCTCCAGTTCCGCGGTGAGCAGCGAGATGACCTGATGCACCTTCTGCGGCGCGCAGCCCGCATACATTCCGAAGTAACCGGCGTCCGCATAGGCGGAGGCGAACGAATAAGTGGAATACGCCAGGCCTCGTTTTTCGCGGATTTCCTGGAACAGCCGGGAGGACATGCCGCCGCCCAGCACGGCGTTGAGCACGCTCATCACAAAGCGGCGCTCGTCGGTGGCGACGATGCTGGGGCAGCCCAGGATGATGTTGGCCTGTTCAACCTGTCGGGTGACCACCTGCAGGCCGGCGGTGCCGGAAATATCGGCGGGAAGGGTGGCACGGCGGTTCACGGGCACGGCGTCCTCGGCCAGGTCCCAGCCCGCGCCGCGGAATGCGTCAAGCACCTGGCGGCAGACGTCGTCGTGGTCCAGGCCTCCGGCGGCGGTGATGACCAGCTCATCGGAGCGGTAGTAGCGCTGGTAGTGCTCCCAGACGGAGCTGCGGGGCACGGCCCGGATGGCCTCCGGCGTGCCGCCAATGGGACGGCCCAGCGCGTGTCCGCCCAGCACCGCCGCAACGAATTTTTCATGCGCGACGTCGGTCGGGTCATCGCTGTCCATGGCGATTTCCTCGAGGATGACGTCGCGTTCCTGCTCCAGCTCGGCCGGGTCCAGCACCGCGCCGGTGATCATGTCCGCGATGACGTCGATGGCCATCGCCAGATCCGTGTCCAGCACGCGGGCGTAGTAGCACGTGCTTTCCTTGGCGGTGGCCGCGTTGGACTCGCCGCCCACCTCGTCAAAGGCGGAGGCGATTTCCAGCGCGGTACGGCGTTGGGTGCCCTTGAACAGCAGATGCTCAAGGAAGTGGGTTGAGCCGTGTTGGCCCTCGGCTTCATCCCGAGAGCCAACACCGACCCAAAAACCGATTGTCGCACTCCGCTGCCCCGGCATGGCTTCAGTGAGGACGCGCAGCCCTCCGGGGAGGACGGAACGGCGCACGACGGCGCCGCCCGCGTCCCCGGAGATGACCGTGGAGCCCGCTCCGAGCGTGCCGGAGGCGACAGCGGAGGTCAGCGGCAAAAGGGTAAATGCCATGAACTACTCAGCGGCGCTTTCAGCGGCAACCTGGTCGGCTGCATCCTCGGGCGCGTCGCCCTCGGCCACCACGGGAGAGAGGGACAGCTTTCCGCGGTCGTCGATCTTGGTGATCTCGACCTGGATCTTCTGTCCGATGGAGACGACGTCGTCGACGTTGTCCACGCGCTTGCCGTTGGCCAGCTTGCGCAGCTCGGAGATGTGCAGGAGGCCATCCCGGCCCGGCGTGAGGGAAACGAAGGCGCCGAAGGTAGTGGTCTTGACGACCGTGCCCAGGTAGCGCTCGCCGATTTCCGGAATCTGCGGGTTGGCGATGGCGTTGACCGCTGAACGGGCGGCATCCGCGGAGGGGCCGTTCGTTGCACCGATGTAGACCGTGCCGTCATCCTCGATCGAGATGTCGGCTCCGGTGTCCTCCTGGATCTGGTTGATCATCTTGCCCTTCGGGCCAATGACCTCGCCGATCTTGTCAACCGGGATCTTGACCGCGATGACGCGCGGCGCGAACTCGGAGAGCTCGTCCGGGGTGTCGATCGCGGCGTTGAGCACGCCCAGGATGTGCAGGCGGGCTTCGCGGGCCTGCTTCAGGGCCGCTGCCAGCACCGAGGCCGGAATGCCGTCCAGCTTGGTGTCCAGCTGGATGGCCGTGACGAACTCGGCGGTACCGGCCACCTTGAAGTCCATGTCGCCGAAGGCATCTTCGGCGCCCAGGATGTCGGTCAGCGCGGCGTATCGGGTCTGGCCGTCGACGACGTCCGAGACCAGGCCCATGGCGATGCCGGCAACCGGCGCCTTCAGCGGCACACCTGCGTTGAGCAGGGACAGCGTGGAGGCGCAGACGGAACCCATCGAGGTTGAGCCGTTGGAGCTGAGCGCCTCGGAGACCTGGCGGATCGCGTAGGGGAATTCCTCACGCGAGGGCAGCACCGGCATCAGTGCGCGCTCAGCGAGGGCACCGTGGCCGATTTCGCGGCGCTTCGGGGAGCCGACGCGGCCGGTTTCACCGGTGGAGTACGGCGGGAAGTTGTAGTTGTGCATGTAGCGCTTGCGCGTCACCGGGGACAGCGAGTCAATCTGCTGCTCCATCTTGAGCATATTCAAGGTGGTGACACCCATGATCTGGGTTTCGCCGCGCTCGAAGATGGCCGAGCCGTGCACGCGCGGCAGGACCTCAACCTCGGCGGTGAGCTGGCGGATGTCCGTCAGGCCACGGCCGTCGATCCGGATCTGGTCCTTGAGGATCCGCTGGCGCACGACCTGCTTCGTGACGGAGCGGAAGGCAGCGGAGAGCTCCTTTTCGCGTCCTTCGAACTGGCCTCCGAGCTCGGCCAGGACCTCGTCCTTGAGCGCGTCGGAGGCGTTGTCGCGGTCCTGCTTGTCCGCGATCTGGAAGACCTCGGTCAGCTTTGCGGCGGCGGCGGTCTCGACGGCGGCAAAGACGTCGTCCTGGTAGTCCAGGAATATGGGGAATTCCACGGTCGGCTTGGCCGCGCGGGCGGCCAGGTCGGCCTGGGCCTCGCACAGAGTCTTGATGAACGGCTTGGCCGCCTCCAGGCCCTCGGCAACAACCTCTTCGGTCGGGGCGGTGGCGCCCTCTTCCTTGATCAGCTTCCAGGCGTTGTCGGTAGCCTCGGCCTCGACCATCATGATCGCGACGTCGTCGCCATCCGCCCCGGGCGCAACCCTACCGGCCACAACCATGGAGAACACAGCCTCTGCCAGTTCGGAGTGCTTCGGGAAGGCAACCCACTGGGAGCCCTGCTCGTTGCTGATTAACGCGACGCGGACGCCGCCGATCGGGCCGGAGAACGGCAGGCCGGAGAGCTGGGTGGACATCGAGGACGCGTTGATCGCGACCACGTCGTACAGCACGTCCGGGTTGATGGCCAGAATGGTGACGACGATCTGGACCTCGTTGCGCAGGCCCTTCACGAAGGCCGGGCGCAGCGGGCGGTCCATCAGGCGGCAGGCCAGGATGGCCTCCGTGGACGGGCGGCCTTCGCGGCGGAAGAACGAGCCCGGGATGCGGCCGGCGGCGTACATGCGCTCTTCCACATCGACCGTCAGCGGGAAGAAGTCGAAGCCCTCGCGCGGCTGCTTGCCCGCGGTGGTGGCGGATAGCAGGGCGGTGTCTTCGTCGATGTATACCATCGCGGCACCGGCGGCCTGCTGGGCAAGGCGGCCGGTTTCAAAGCGGACGACGCGCTTGCCAAAGCGGCCGTTGTCAATAACGGCCTCTGCGAACTGAATTTCGGGACCCTCCAAGAGAGTCACCTCCGTTTCCTAGTGGTGTTTCCATATGGCAGGAGGCAATCCGCATCTACCCAGACACTCCACCGTCTTTGGCTGTGGGGCCTGTACAACACCCGGTCTTCGATCGAGACCCACGGGCACGTGCCGCCTCGGGCGGCCCGGCTCCCGGAGATCACTACCGAGGACCGCGAATGCGCGACGCCGGTTGGCTCCTGTTTAGTTAATTCGTGTGCCCGTTGCCGGGCTGGTGCATAACTGGCTGCTGCATAACTGCGAAAGGCGGCCCATCCCGGATAGGAAGGGGCCGCCCCACGGATCTGCTAGCGACGCAGGCCGAGGCGCTCGATGAGCGTACGGTAGCGCGTGATATCAGTGTCATGCAGGTAGCGCAGCAGACGCTTGCGACGGCCGACCAGCGCCATCAGACCACGACGGGTGTGGTGGTCATGCTTGTGCTCCTTGAGGTGTTCGGTCAGGTCAAGGATGCGCTTGGAGAGCATCGCTACCTGGACCTCCGGCGAACCGGTGTCACCCTCAACGGTGGCGTATTCCTTCATGATGTCTTGCTTGACCGCGGCGTCTAATGCCACAAATAACTCCTTGAGTTGTGCCGTGAGTCCCGAATCAGCACTGCACTGCCGGGTAAGCTCCGCGGCCTGCCATGCGGTGGGATCCACCGGATGGGCCAGTGGCCAACAGAACCGAATCCAGCCGCCACGGACTGCAGCCGGATCCTCCCGTCCAGTTTACGCTGACAGGCGCCGCAATGTCGAAACAACGGCCCGGGCGAAAACCGCAGGAAGCTGGCCTATGCGGCCTGTTTCTCCAGGGCGCGGCTGCGCAGCTCGCGCCATTCGCGCCACACCAGCCAGATGATCGCCACATCCAGCACCATGAACAGCACCATACCGATGGTCGGCGTCTGGATGACCACGTAGAGCTGGTAGAGCGTGAACAGGATGAGCACGGCGATCCCGTACGGGTACACCCAGTGGTATTCCTTGAACAGGCAGAAGACCAGCACCAGTTTCACCACCCCGTGCGCCAGCAGGAAGAACACCACGAAGGCGTGCGGACCGTTGCTGAGCTCATGGTCCATCCGGCCGGCCCAGTAGCCGATGAAGTTGCGGATTGGATGGTCTCCATCCACGGGGCCTGCCAGCGGGCGCAGCAGGGCGGCCAGCCCCTGCGGGAATATCCACAGCAGGAGCCCGGCCACCAGCTCCACCGCTCCGTCGAAGCCCTTGACGGCGATGCCGATGCGGTAGGCCCGCCGCAGTGCTGTGCCGGCCAGGTTAGTCACACCAGGATCCCGCGCGCCTGTTCAACATCCAGGCACATCTGCTTCACCAGCGCCTCGGGGCCGGTGTAGGCCACCATGCCGCGCAGCCGGGTCACGAATTCGACGACGACGCTCTGGCCGTACAGATCGAACGCCTCCACGGGCTCCTGGGGCCGGTCGATCACATATGCCTCGACCTGGCGGCTGACGCCGGCAAAGGTGGGGTTGGAGCCGACGGAGATGGCGGCGGGCCATCGCGTTCCTGCCTCACCGGTGAGCCAGCCCGCGTAGATGCCGTCATCGGGGATGAAGCCGGTGGCGTCGGCGGCGAGGTTCGCGGTCGGGAATCCCAGCTTGCGTCCGCGGGCGGCACCGTGCACGACTTCGCCGCGCATGTGGTGGGGCCGGCCCAGCACCTCGGCCGCCGTCGCCACATCACCGCGGGTCAGGGCCTCGCGCACCCAGGTCGACGAACAACGGCGGTCCGCCCCGAATTCGTCGATCACCACCACGTCAAAGCCCAGCTGCGCGCCGAGCTCCTGCATGGTGGCCAGATCCCCGGAGTTGCCACGGCCAAAGCGGATGTCATGGCCAATCACGACGGCGGCCGCCCCCAATGCTTGCACGAAGACGGAGCGCACGAATTCCTCCGGTGTCTGCTGCGCCAGCGCCAGCGAGTACGGCATCACCAGCACGCCGTCCAGTCCGCAGGCGACCATTGTCTCCAGCCGGTCCGCCAGTCCCATGATCTGCGCCGGCGCGGTTTCGGGACGGTGGATCTTGGCCGGGTGCGGGTCAAAGGTGATGGCCACGGCCTGGGCGTTGCGGCCGCGGGCGGTGGCCACCAGCTGGGCCAGTACCTGCTGGTGGCCGCGGTGGACGCCGTCGAAGTTGCCCAGCGTCACCGCTGAGGGCCCGAATCCAGCGGGGACCTCGGCCAGACCGTTCCAGAAGTGCACCATCACCCTCGCCCTTTTCGCGTTGGCCCGCTCCGGGCCCAAAACCTCTCTAAGGCTACCCGCATGCCGGACCATCCCAGGGCGCCGCCGGTTCGCGGGCATCGCCGCGTGCAAGGCTGAGCATCCAGGCGTCCGCGGCGGTTCCGCGGTCGTCCAGGAAGCCGCGGAGCTCGCCGTCGAACCGGAAGCCGAGCTTCCATGCCAGCTTCCGGCTGGCCCAGTTGGGGACCACGGCGCGCCAGTACAGGTACTCCAGGTTCAGCTGGTCGAAGGCATGGTCCAGCAGCAGCCGGCAGGCCCGTTCCGCGGCGCCGGTCCCCCGGCTGTCCGGACCCATATTCACGCCCACCTCGGCTACCGAGGCCCGGAAGGCATGCAGGCCGATGCTGCCCAGCAGCTGGTCCGTCCGGGCATCCGCCACGGCGAAATTCTGCTGCGTGCCGTCCTTCCACCAGCCCGGAACGGCCTCGAAGATGAAGCTGCGTGCGTCCTCCGCCGTGTAGTTCAGCGGGACCGTCGTCCACCGCACCGCGTCCGGGTCCAGGCAGTTGGCCACCAGCTGGTCAATGTCCCCCTCGGCGAGGGCCCGCAGCCGCACCGTCCCGTCGCTGAGCACCGGCACCACTGGTGCAATGTCCAGTTCGGTCTCCACGGTGGGACCGGTCCGGGAGACGGGGCCGGGGCGCAGGTCTCCCCGCACCAGGCTGAAGATCCAGGCGTCGGCGGGAACGCCGTCGGCATAGCTGTAGCCGCGGACCGTTCCCTCCAGCTGGAAACCGGCCCGCTCGGCCAGCCGCCGGCTCGGTTCGTTGCCCACCACCGCGTGCCAGTGCAGCACCTGCAGACCGGCCGGACCGAAGGCGTAGCCGATCATCAGCTGCACGGCGCGGGTGGCCAGGCCCCTGCCGCGGGCGGCCGCCGTCAGCTTGATGCCCAGCGAGGCGCTGCCGTTGCGGACGTTGTGCAGGGCAGTGGTTCCGGCCAGTGCCCCATCCGGTCCAATGATCGCCAGTCGCCGCGTGCTTCCGCTGCGCCAGCCGGCGGCGATGGTGCCCTCGATGCTGCGCAGGGCCTCCGTCTCGCTCATGCCGGCACTGGAAGCGCTCCAGCGCACGTTTTCGGGCTCCCGGTTCAGCGCGGCATAGCCGGACGCATCGGAGGGCGCAAAGGGCCGCAGCGTGACGACGCCGTCCGCCAGCACCGGAACGGTCGCCATCATGCCGGCAACCCCGCCCGGGCGGGGCGGTGCCGGCGCAGCCACCAGAGGCCCAGCAGCGGGAGCAGCATCGGGACAAAACCGTAGCCGCGGCCAAAGACGCTCCAGACCGTCTCCTGCGGGAACGCCTTGGCATCGAGCAGGCTCAGCGCGCCCACCACCAGCACCCCGGCCAGCTCCACGCTGACGGCAGTGACGGCCGCCCTGAACCAGAACAGGCCCTTCCTGGCCAGCGATACGGTCGCCGCGATATAGACGACGGCGGCAAAGGCGGAGAGCAGGTAGGCCACCGGCGCCTCGGAGAACTTGGTGGCGATCTGGAATCCCGCGCGGGCGGTCGCGGCGACGGCAAAAATACCGTAAATGGCGATCAGCAGGCGACCGGGACCAGTGGCCTTGGTGTTCTGCGCACGCTCCTGCGCGGTGTTCTGGGTGCCGTTCGGCGCGCTGTTCTGCGCAGCGCCGCGCGGGGTCTGTTTGCTGCTCATCGTCCTATTCCTGTCAGTCCTGCAGCCGTGCGCCAGACGGCAAAGGCCGCGGGTGCCACGTGCCCGTACCAAATCTGTGCCATTCTGGCCATCATCACAATAATCGTCACACCCACCGCGGCCAGGACATAGTTGCTCCAGAAGCTCCGCTCCAGGATGGCCCAGTAGAATCCCGCCAGCGGAAGGCAGAGGGCCGTGATCAGGTAGGCCCAGAATTCCCACGGCTGGCCAGTAATACGTTCCCCGGAAGCGGTGCGGACAATCGAGCCGACCAGGAAGACCAGCAGGAAAAGCTCGACGGCGGCCACGGAGAGCAGCGTGACGTCGTTCGGTGCCTTCTTCAGCAGCGCCGCCACGACGCAGATCACCGTGGATACGAGTCCCACGACAAGGGCGGCCACAAACCAACCGTCTACCACCACCGGTCAGGCTCCTTCGTGCGGGCTGAAAACCAGGACCGGTTTGGCGTATTTGCCGGCATCAGCCAGCAGTGCCACCAGGGACCCGTCCGGTCCGAAGGCCGCGGCGGGATTCCCCGGGGTGTGGCCGCCGCCGTCACTGCAGGGAATCCGGCGGCCGAAGGACAGCTCCACAGCCTCCTCTGCGGTGAGCTCGCGGACAGGCATGAGCGCCCGCGCCGCGTCCGCCATGTCCAGCACCCGCAGTTCCTCCGCCAGCTGGTCAAGGGTGGCTGCCTGTTCCAGCGTGTAGGGGCCCACCCGGGTGCGCCGCAGGGCCGTCAGGTGGCCACCCACCGACAGGGCCGCACCCAGATCCCTTGCCAGCGCGCGGATGTAGGTGCCGGACGAGCAGGTGACGGTGACCTCCACGTCGATCAGCGGGACGGATTCATCCTCCAGCCGGCGGATCTGGTGGACCTCGAAGCTGTGGATGGTGACCGGCCGGGCGGCCAGTTGCACGTCTTCCCCGGAGCGGACCCGGGCGTAGGCACGTTCGCCGTTGACCTTGATGGCGCTGACACTGCTGGGGACCTGCATGATTTCACCCGTCAGGGTGAGGATTTCGGTGCGGATAGCCGCATCGGTGACGGCCGCCGTCGTCGTCGTGGAGGTGATCTCCCCCTCCTCGTCGTCCGTGACGGTGTTCCGGCCCAGCCGTATCGTGGCCTGGTAGGTTTTTGAGGTTCCGACGATATACGTCAGCAGGCGGGTGGCCTTGTTGATGCCGATGACGAGGACGCCGGTGGCCATCGGATCCAGGGTTCCCGCGTGGCCCACCTTGCGTGTTCCGGCCAGCCGGCGCATCCGTGAGACGACGTCGTGGCTGGTCCAGCCCTGTGGTTTGTCCACGATGATCAGTCCCGAATGCACGCTTTCCAGTATATGGCCGCTGCCGCCGTTAGTATTCGAGGTATGCCTCGTCTCGCCGCCCATGTGCAAACCCTGCCCGCCAACCAGATCCGGGAAATCACCGAAGCCGCCTGGGCGCGGCCGGGCAGCATCGTCCTGAGCATCGGCGAGCCGGGGTTCCCCCTTCCCCACCATGTGCTGGACGCCGGCATTGCCTGTCTGGAACGGGATGAGACCAACTACACGCCCAACGGCGGCATCGCGCCGCTGCGCGCCGCCTTCGCCCAGCGGTTCCTGGAGCACAACGGCGTCGGGGTGGAGACGTCGCAGGTTTTTGTCACGGCCGGCGCCCAGCAGGGCCTGCATCTGGCCATGAGCCTGCTGCTGGAGCCCGGCGACGAGATCCTGGTGCCCAATCCGGGCTACCCCACCTTCGCCATGACCAGCAGGTTGGTCAATGCCGTGCCCGTCCCCTATCCGCTCTATCCGGAACATGGATTCCAGCCGCAGCTGGCGGACCTCGAATCCCTGGTGACGGACCGCTCCCGTGTCCTGATGCTGAATTCGCCGTCCAACCCCCTCGGCGCGGTCTTCACGGCCGAGCTGACCGAACGGCTGGTCGAATTTGCCCGGCGCCACGACCTGTGGGTTATCTCGGACGAATGCTACGAGGCCTTCACCTATGACGTCCCGCACGTCAGCCCGGCGGTTTTCGATACCGACGGACGGGTGTTCACGTCCTTCACCACCTCCAAAACCTACGGAATGACCGGGCTTCGGGTCAGCGCGCTGATGACCCCTCCGGGTACGGAGGCAGGGCCGATGGAAAAGCTGGTCGCCTCGGTGATGGAGTCAACAGTCTCCTGCGTCAGCACGCCGGCGCAGTATGCGGCACTGGCTGCGCTGACCGGGCCGCAGGACTACGTCCGCACCGCGCACGCGCACTACCGCGCGAACCGCGATGCCGCCTCGGCGGCCCTGCGCTCGCGCGGCATCCGGTACCTCGATGCCCAGGGTGCGTTCTACCTGTGGGCGGACATGTCCCATGCCTCGGGCGGGGACGTGCGCGGCTGGGTGCACCGCTTCCTGGCGGACGACGGCGTCGCGGTGGCGCCGGGAACGGCTTTCGGCAGCATCGGCGAGGGCTGGGTCCGGATCGCCTTGTGCGGGGACAGCGCCGAACTCCTCGAAGGGGTCTCCCGGCTCCCCGGCGCCCTGACCCGTTGAGTGGGCAGTTGGCGCCCATGTTTTCGACTAACATGGGCGCCAACTGTTGTTTCAACTCAAGGGCTTACTCGTCGTCGTCGAGGTCTTCGGGCTCGCCGTCGTCGGGCTTCTTGTACGGATCGGCGTCCCCGGCGAACTGTGCGCCCTCGCGGATGGCCGCCACTTGGGCATCCTTGGCCTTGGCCACCTTGAGCAAGTCCTCCAGGTGGCTGGCATTGACCGGAATCTGGTCCGCCACGAATTCCACGGTCGGGGTCAGCCGGACCGTGATGTTCCGCCCGACTTCCTGCCGCAGCACGCCGCGGGCCTTTTCCAGCCCCGCCTTGGCCTCCGCCTGCGCCGTCTCGTCGCCGAGCACGGTGTAATACACGGTCGCATGCTGCAGATCATTGGTCACCCGGGCGTCGGTGACGGTTACGCCCTCGACCCGCGGATCCTTGACCCGCTTGCGCAGACCTTCCGCGACAACTACCTTAATCCGCTGCGCCAACTTGGCAGCGCGTGCCGGATCAGCCATGAAAAACTCCTAAAAA
>JBBRKU010000011.1:0-13186 GCA_038231735.1 Actinomycetales bacterium
CCCACCACCGGCTGGCCGAACAAAACCACCTTGCCAACACTACGACCGAGATTCTTGTGCGCCGGCCAAGGCAGCGGGTCTGGTCGTCACGCTGACGCCGCCAACGAACCCTGAACCGCGGCGGCAGCATCGTCACCCACAACGACCAATCCATCGCCAAACAACGAGACGCTCAACAGCGGTCCCGGTCGGGCAGTCCGGCGGCGGTTGCGGGCAGGTCGGCCGGGCCGGGGGCCTGTCCCATCGTCCAGGAGAAGAACGCCTGTTCGGTGATCGCTTCCCACTGCGCGATCTGTGACCGGAACCAGCTGGTCGTGGTGTCTCCCTCACAGTAGGTGGCCATGCCGTACAGCGCGCCGTTCTTATCGGCCGTCTTCGTCGCGGCAACCATCACATAGGGCCACTGTCCAAGGTCCCAGCCCTCACTCCCCCAGTTCGGGACAGCGGCCCAGCCCTCGGCGCCGATTTTGTCCATCCACTCGTACCCGTCGCCGTTGTGGTGGTCCAGGAGCACGGCGGCCGCGATGTCCTCGTGCGTGTCCTTCGTGGTCACAGTTCGGGTTGTGGCAATCATGTTGTGTGTCCTTTGCGTCAGGATCGGGGTGGGAGAGCGGTGTTACCCGGCCAGCTGGCTTCTCCCCTCCCCCGTTGTTTTTTGGTTGCTGGCGAAGCATCGCGTAGCTGTGGCCGACGTAGCCCCGTCTACCCGTAAGGGCAAGGCCCGGCAAAAGGGGTGAAGGAAATAAGCGATGCAGGAGCGCCGTAACCGGTTTTCCGGGGTGCCGGCCCCGACGAAGGAGGGGCTGGACGGGGTGGAGCGGACACGTAGAATCCGAAGGACAGCAGCCAAAAAATGGTCGGACCGGCCCGCGCTCCTTTTGCGGGCCGGCTTTCATCAGCCGGCCGCGCCAGCGGACGCCCTTTGCAATGGTGCGAGCAGGCGACTACCAGGACTGGCTTTCCCGCCCCGTACCAGTAGAAGGGTCAGCTGATTACAGTGAGCCCCATGAGTGGAAACGACGGCGGCCGGCCGTGGCAGGACCTCCATAGCCGGCGCCCACGCCCGTTCGTCCTCGCCGTCGCATTGCTGTGGACGATAGGCGGGGTACTCATGCTCTCCAGCTACTACATCAGTGACAGCCCCCGGCCCATCACGGACATCGGTGCCGCGTTCGTCCTGGCCTCCATCTTCCCTTGGGCCACACTGCGGGCGATCATCGACGGCCTCGCCAAGCACGGGACCCTGCTGCTGATCGTGGACCAGCCGGCCACCATCGGAACCCTTCCGGTCGCCGTAGCCCAGGGCGCCGGCATCCTCGTGGGCTACCTGCCGGGCCTGGCCATGCGCCGCATTGCCGACCTGCACCCCGGTGAGGCTAAGACCGACTTGTTAACCGAACCAGCCAGGTCCACTCGAGGGAATCGCATACGGAGTTGGCTGCCCTCGTCTAGGTTCTGTTCTTGTGAGCAACGACGAGAACGTTCCGCGGTTACTACCCGGGCTGGTGGTGCCGCTGTCAGGTTCGCTGGAGGCCACCGGCAATCCTTTCGAACCATATCGGTTCCGGGGAGCCCCTCTTGCCAGCGGCGGCTTTCTTCGCCGAGCTGGTGGCGGGCGGGCGGCCAGCGACGACGCTGCGATCCTATGGAATGGATCTCTTGCGGTGGTTTCGATTCTTGTCTGCCCTCGAGCTGTCATGGGATCAAGCCACCCGGATCGAGGCGCGTGATTTCTGCCGGTGGCTACAGATGGCGCTCAAACCGGTGCGACCGAACTGGCGATACCCCGACGGGGGTGGGCCAGGTTTTGCGGTGACACCCGGCCCAGAGAAGGAGAACTCGAAGCCGGGCAACGCCCCGAACGGCGACCGGTATGCTGCCGTAACCGTCGCCCACTGCCGTAGCCGAAGAACTCAGTTGGCCGATGCCTGCGTTCCTGCAGATCACAGAGGCAGCTTCACGTAAGACACTAACCGCGGAGGAAAGACCCTACTTCTTGAAACCATGTTCGGTTCAGAGCCACGGCTCGCAGACACAGTTCCAGGAATGGACCTATTGTCAGTCTTCGCAGTCCTTGCAGTAGATGAGGCCATTTTTCTCTCTGGCCTTCTGGGAGCGGTGCCGGACCAAAAAGCACGAGGCGCAGGCAAATTCGTCGGATTGGACCGGAACCACGGTGACCAGGAGCTCTTCACCGGAAAGGTCTGCACCCGGCAGTTCAAAGCCTTCGGCAGTATCCGCTTCCTCCAGATCCAGTATTGCGCTCTGGGCGCTCCCGCGGTTTTCCTTCAGCGCTTCCAACGACTCGGTATTGCCATCGTCGTCCTTGGATCGCGGTGCGTCATAATCTGTTGACATCGACGATTCAACTCCCGTGGTTCCTGAAGTATTCCACTATCTCGGTCTCTGATAATAAGAAGGGAGCGATTCGGCAAAAAATCGGTACCATGGCTTCCAATTCGCGAAAACCGGTATCGCCATCAAGCCCGAAACCAAGTTCGAGATGATCGTCCCCACCGGGATCGCAGAACCATATGCGGATTGGCTGATCCGGTACCGGCCCCCGGATGGCTCGGCAACGCAAGTGGTTGGTGGGGAAAAACAGGTACATGCTACTCGTGTGGTTCGATTGATTGCTGTCTAGGCTGGTGGTGTCAGTTGCTGCGGCTTCGCCTCCGGCAACGGCCCGTTCAATGGCCCACAAGGAGGCAGCCCCATGATAACCAACGGAATTCCTATCAGGCCGCCGGCTACGTACGCCCCGCAGGACTGTCGCTGTTGCTTTTCTACCGGTCCGGTAGGAAACCCTACCAAGGGCCGTTATGCGACCCGTTCGGACCCATTCCGCCGGCGAATTGCAGGATGGCTATCTCCCGCCTCCCGCCGGTCCCGTTCACCTCGAATTCATACCAGACCCCAGGAGCCCTGAGTGACATGTCCACCGAAAGTATCATCACCCACTACCTGACCGTATCCGAAGTCGCCGACGCCCTGCGTTTATCGAAAATGACCGTCTACCGCCTCATCCAAGCCCACCAGATACCCGCCGTACGCTTCGGCAATTCCTACCGCATCCCCGAAACCGCCGCTGAGCAGTACATCGAGCGCGCATCCCTCCCTGACCCCATCGATTCGGGCGACCAAGCCGATCGGGGCCAGTGATCCTGTTCCGGACATCGACCGACAGGCAACGCATCCCGCGTGATCACCGGTTTATATGTCTGCCACAGGTCACCCCGACCCCACCCCGGCGTCGTCGTGATTGTGGGTTTCGCCGACCTGAGCTGACGTGTGGGGAGATCGGAAGCAGCCCGGCAATAGGAGAGCACAAGCCCCGGTCACTACCGAGGCCGACCAGATAGGGCACCCGGTAGCCATCATGAAAATGTGACCTCCGGTACGGGCCGGAGGCACGGCCAACCAGGGAGGCATGCCATGGGTTTGGGCAAAAAGATCAGGAACGCCGCGGAGAAGGTCAGCGGCAAGTCCAAGGAAGCAACCGGGGACGCCACCGGCAACGACCGCCTCAAAGCCGAAGGCAAGGGTGATCAGACCAAGGCCGATCTCAAAGGCGCCGGAGAAAAAGTCAAAGACGCCTTCAAGAAACACTGACCAGCATGGAGGGTCGGGTTGGCGGCCGTTTCCGCCTCCGCCCGACCCCCGTTCAGAGACTAGTGGATTAAACAGCACGCCGGGCCTGCGGCGAACGCCACGCGCTGGATATTTGGCCTGCGCCCCGACTCCGAACCGTTGCTGCCGCGAACACCAGCGAGCGGATTTGGGCAGGCACGAAGATCAATGGAGCGTCTGTCCGCATTACCGCATAGGTGTTTCGGAACCTGCCTCCTCTCCTGGCTCCTCCGGCGCCCAGGACACGGTCACCATCACACCGTCCCCGGCTTCGGTAATTAGCAGATGGAGGTGCTCGCCGTAAAGGTTTTCGTCCTCAACCTGGTGGCCATCAGCACGGGCCTCTTTGACAAGATGCGTCATGGCGACACACATCGCCCTTCCCCAGTCCTGGGGATGTTTGCTGGAGGAAGGCTCGCTCCCGGAATAGCTGATCATGGACTCCATTGTGACCGGATTCCACGAATACGGAAACGACTACGTACAGTCGCCGCGCATCCGGCCGATCGGCACACCACCGTAGATTGTCTTTACGACATGAAAAATGAGGACATGACCGACCGGAATGGCTCCGCTCGGCGTTCAAACTCCGAGTGGGCCGGCCATCTGGGCCCCAAGATTCGATCCGCTCCGCGGGAGCCCGATCTGGAGGACGACGCGGACGGACCCCTGCCTCCGAAGGGGAGAGAGTGATCCGCAGGCTGCCTGTCGTTCGGCAGAGCGGCGGACGGCGATCAACCTCGCCTGTTTCTGTGATGGTATGACGTATGAACAGGTAGCCCAGATCAAGGACCAGCGGGTATCAACAGTGACCGTACATACGCACCGTCTACGCGAAAAGCTGAACATGACCCGCTGCACACCCCCCCCTTTGATCAAACCGCCTGGGGCCTTGCTACAGGCGCGAGTCTGTTGCATTGACGACCCTGTTACCGCCCAACGATGGATCCGGGCGGGCCCGGGGATCGTGCCGCGCCTCCCGGGAGTTCGGTGATATAGCGGAACACGAGATCCGCGGCCGCGGTCATCAGGCCGTGTCTCCCGGCACGGAAATGGCGTACTTTCACTCTTGGGAATGAGGGTTCCGGTATCATGAAAGCCCACCCCCGGGTCCTTCGGATAAAGGCAACTGGCGTCCCCGGCAGACCACCGAAGTGCTCCCCGCCGTCGCCGGCGGCCACCAAGGGGGCTCTGGGATGCTCCGGGCCGGGGCCGGTGTTGCCCGGAACAGGCGGGGTTGCAACAGGCTGGCGGAAATTTCGGACGTTACACGCAAAGCCTCCATTGATGCTCTCCTTTCCTTCCCCCCAATGCCGCTTAACAGCTATCCTGTCTCTTGTCAACGTCATCGGGCGGTGACGACGAGGGCAGTCGCAGGGGGTTGGATGCGATCAGAGGAGTCCTGTCCCCGCCATAATCAAAATGGCAGGAGAACCAACCATGTTTGAGCAAACCTTCATCACGAACGCGATCGACAGAAGCGCCGAAAGTGCTGTGGACCGGCGCCGCTTCTTCCGGGCCGCGGGAATCATGGGTCTCGGAGCTGGTACCGCAATGCTGATCTCCGGGGCCCCGGCCTCGGCGTCGGCAAAGACCGAGGACGCGGGTGCACCCAGTGATTCCGCGATCCTGAACTTCGCCCTCAACCTCGAATACCTGGAGGCCGAGTTCTACCTTCGGGCCGTGACCGGAACGGGCTTGCCGGATGGCATGACGACCGGAACCGGGACCCGCGGTGGGGTCTCCGGTGGCCGTCAGGTGCATTTCGCGACGTCGCTGGTCAGGAAGTTTGCCGAGGAAATCGCGGCGGATGAGAAGTCCCATGTGGCGTTCCTGCGCAGCGCGTTGGGCGGTTCTGCGGTGTCCCGGCCGACCATCAGCCTCGATGCCAGCTTTACCGCGGCCGCGCAGGCGGCCGGAATCATCGGCAAGGGAGAAAAATTCGACCCATACGCGAACGAGCTGAACTTCCTGTTCTCCGCCTTCATCTTCGAAGATGTCGGCGTCACCGCCTACAAGGGCGCCGCACCGCTGATCAGCAACAAGACCTACCTCGAGGCCGCAGCGGGCCTCCTGGCGGTCGAGGCCTACCACGCGGCAACGATCCGGAGCACGCTCTACGCCTTCGGGCAGGAAGTACCGAAGATCTACACCACCGCAGACAAGATCTCGGACGCCCGGGACAGCCTCGACGGGCCCACCGACGATGACCAGGGCATCGGGAACAGCTCGACGGCGAACATCGTCCCGGCGGACAAGAACGGGCTGGCCTTCAGCCGCAGCGCCGGCCAGGTGCTTAATGTCGTCTATCTCAGCCCCGAGATGGTCCGTTCCGGCGGATTCTTCCCCTCCGGCGTGAACGGAACGATCAACACCAGCGCCGACAGCGACGGGGACGGCGACTAACAGAACAGCGGTTCAACCGGAGAAGCAAGCGACGATAAGCCTTTGCCGGCGCGGACAACAGTCCGCTCCGGCAATTGGCTGACCCGAGCTAGCGGAGAGATTTCCGGAAAAGCCGCCGGGCCGGCGAAGGCGGGCGCCGGTTCGGTCTGGGCGGAACCCGAAGGCAGGTGACTGGAGGTAAGGTCGCCAGCATGTCGGGCGCCTTATGGTTGGACCGCATTGCGGCAAATTCACGCCGGGGCGCTTGGGCTTCGAACTATCCCCCAGTTTCGTCTACGCCCGGTTACATATTAAATAGGCAGCATCAGAGGCCAACAGAGGTGGACTGATTATGGGCAAGCTTTTCGACAACCCCGGGGTTGTCCTGATCATCATCATCGTGGTCGTGCTGCTGTTTGCGGCCCCGAAGCTTCCGGGTATGGCCCGCAGCCTGGGTCGGTCCATGCGGATCATCAAGTCCGAGGTCAAGGAAATGAAGAACGACGGTAAGTCGGATAACACGGCTTCGCCGGCGGGCGCCACCAACACCGCGGCCGAGCTGCCGGTGGAGGGCAGGATTGTGAACAACCCGCCGCAGTCCGGTGGCTGGGGAACCGGTGACGGCACGACGCCGGGTACCGACAATCCTTCCTAGCAACAGTGAGCAATAAGAAGCCGGGGATTGCCGCGTCGTCAACTTCACCTGCGTTTTCACCTCCTCGGACCTGAAGATCCAGAGCCCATTCTTCCTTGGTGCCATCATTCCCTCACCCGTGTGGCTCTTCCAGCTCTGGGCGTTCATCACCCCGGGCTGACCAGCTGGGAACGCCGGTACACGCTGGGCTGCAAGTTCTCCGCGATTCCGCTGTTCCTGACCGGCATCTGGTCCGGCTGGCTGATCCTGCCAAACATCTTGCACGCGCTGACGTCCTTCACGCCGTCCGGCGGTTCATCCAACATCATCCACGCGACGGACTACCTGACGCAGCCCGGTCACAAAGTATGCGGAGATCAGTTGTGATCACGGCCGAGAGATCCCAGGTCAGTTCACCGGTGAGGTTCGCTGTGCTGCTTCGGTTACATAAATGGCTTGACTTGATGAAGGTTCATTTTCGTCGAGGGACCTCAGGTCCGGTTCACTTCGGGGTCCCGGTCCTGGTCGTGGTGGGGCTGGACTTGGAGCCATATCCCGTCCAGACATCGGTTCCGAATACCTTCAGATCCGACTGACCGGCGTAGCCGAGGCGCGCCAGGCCGAAGAGGTCTTCAATGCTTTTCAGCAATGAATAGTGGTTGTAGGCGGTGGCGCTGGTACTCCCGGCGCGGACGAACGGCGAAATGACCAGGGCACCGGTCCGTCCGCCGCCCTTCCCGCCACCGGAGCTGTTGGCGAAGGTTCCATCCTTCACGGCTGTCTGAGGATAGCCGGGATGGGCGACGTTGGGTCCGGATGGCTGGTGGCAGCAGGCGCTGGAGTCTGCGTCGGCTTCGTCGTTGACGATGAAGAGCGCTCCGTCCGCCCGGAACGCCGGGGAAGCGGTGATCAGCTGGACCCAGGTGCGCAACCAGGCCTCCTCGGCCGCCGGCCCCGCGGCCTGCCCGGTACAGGTCATCTCGTGCCCGTCATTGCACAGGCTCGGGGAGATGAAGGAGAAATTCGGTGTCGTTGCCACGCTCGACAGATCCGCGGCCATCCTGGGCAGGGGTACAACATTGGCCGCGCAGCAGACGCGCCGGGGTTGGGATTAACCCGGATTCCGTCCCGGGAAGGAATCCGGCAGAAACCCGGTCATCTACCCGGAAGGAAGGGCTGAATCAGTGCACGGGCGAATGCCAACCGATCCTCCAGTCGCCTCGGGGCCTGTGGCCCGGGTTCACTTCCGGATCCCGGCCACGGTATGGCTGGAGGTGGTGCCATACCTGGTCCAGACGTCTGTTCCGAACCCATTCAGACCGGGCTGGCCGGCGTAACCAAGATCTGCAAGCCCGAAGAGGTCTTCAATGCTTTTCAGGAACGAGTAGTGGTTGTACGCGGTGGTGCTGGTGCTCCCGGGGCGCACGAAGGGCGAGATGACCAGGGCCCCGGTCCGACCGCCGCCCTTCCCGCCACCGGAGCTGTTGGCGAAGGTTTCATCCTTCACGGCTGTCTGAGGATAGCCGGGATGGGCGACGTTGGGCCCGGATGGTTCCTGACAGCAGGCGCTGGAGTCCGCGTCGGCTTCGTCAGTGAGGATGAAGAGCGCCCCGTCGGCCCGGAACGCCGGGGAGGCGGTGATCAGCTGAACCCAGGTGCGCAACCAGGCCTCCTCGGCCGCCGGGCCGGCAGCCTGTCCGGTGCAGGTCATCTCATGTCCGTCATTGCACAGGCTCGGGGAGATGAAGGATAAATTCGGTGTCGTTGCCACGGTCGACAGATCCGCGGCCATCCGGGTCAGGGGAACCACATTCGCCGCGCACGCCGGTGTGGCGACGATGGATCCGAAGTAGAGGAACGGGTTGTGCCGGGCGGCGTAGGCGTCCCCACCTGCCGCTTGTTGGGTCAGGTCCGCGGAGAACGGTCCAAGGGAGGGTTTGCCGCAGCTGGCTTCCTCCCGTCCGGGGATGTTGCCCATGTCCTCCATATAGCCTTTCCAGGTCAGGCCCTGGGCGGTGAGCTGACCGGCAAGGGTGGGGACCGATGTGGGGTAGATGCAGCCGGTGCGGGCGCTGACCTGCCCCATCGGGGCACGACGGGCATTGGTCATCGGCACATAAGCCGGGCAATCGCGCTGTGTATCAGCATTGGGGGCAACTCCTCCCAGCATCGCCAGATAGTTACCCAGGCTGTAGTGCGAGGTCGCGTAGTACTGGTTCAACAGCACACCCTGTTTGCGGAGCACGCCCGAAAGGTAGGGGTATTTGGAATTAGGACCATAGGACTGGGCGTAGGAAGCGTTCTCCAAGACGATGACGAAAACATGGCGCACAGGGGGACCCTGCTGTGTGCTGACCGAATCGCCTGCCGTCAGACCTGCCATGGCCGCAAGAGCGGTCAGGGACACGGCGACGGCGGCAAACCGGGTCCCGCTGTTCCTGCGGTTCCACCACACCTGGATACACCCCCTCCAATGGTTAATCCACCCTCCGGTCGCAGCCCTACTCGGCCCGACAGTCTGGACAAAGGGATCAGGCCGCCACCCGACGCCGCCGGTGCAGATCCACCGGTCGGGAAACCAGGCGTTCCCACCAACGACTATCGTTCAGAATGAAGCATCGAACCCCGTGCGTTACCGGCGCGTTACTGCCATTGGCACAAACCCCGACACGGGCCAGGGTTGAGCCAGCTCAGGGCCCACGGGACACCAGGTGGCGTTGCAGTCCGCCACCATCCCTGACGGGGCGGGGGCATCCTGTATCGGCTGGGCTCCTGCCCACATCCCTGCTGCGGATTCGAGGCTGCCAACCCGACGCGGGTACGGCGATTGCGGGTAGTCTCTCATCGACCAGACACTGTCAGGAGGAGCATAGTGACGGATACACCCAAAGCTGCAACAGCCGACCCCGGATGGTATCCGGACCCGACCCAACCGGGACGCCTTCAATGGTGGGACGGCACCAGCTGGACCGGCCATTTCAGTGATTCCCCCGCCCCGGACCGTTCCGCGCCCCGGCCGGAAATCAGCCCGCAGACCCCGGTCTATAGCCCTCTCATCTGGTTGATCGTTTTGCTTCCGGTCCTTTCCTTCGTGTTCCTGATGAGCTGGAACCCGGTCGTGGCTCTGATCGTGGAGCCCGGCATCTCACAGACGCTCGACACGACGGCGATGTTTACCGTCCCCTTTCTGCTTCTGATCCTCAGCGGGTGGCTCATCTACGGGGTGTCTGTCCTCCTGGCCTACCTCGACTGGCAATGGTTGCGCAGGAACGGCGTTCTGCGCCCCTTCCACTGGGCCTGGGCGTTCCTGGGGGCTCTGGTATACGTCACCGGACGCTCGGTAATCGTCCACCAGGTCGCACCGCGGCGCGGACTGGCACCGGTATGGACACTGATCGCCGTGACTGCACTGAACCTCATCACGGTCAGCATCAAGATGGCCACGCTCTTCTCGATGCTGGCCACAATCACCACGACGTAAGGAGACATTGGGCACCTCCGTTTGCACAGACGGATCATTTACCGGTTTTGCATGCGGGGCAACAGTTGACCTGATCGACGCCTGCGTCAGCTACCCCGGGCCAGCCCCTGCTCGCGGTCTAACTTGCCGGCATCGTCAGCGGCGGGTTAGGCTCGCCCAGCCGAACGGTACTTTTCACGCACATCAATCGCATTGTGGATACCTTCGGTGTCTCAGCTTCCCACTAAAATAACCGGCCTGAAGGGCACGCTCGCGGCGTGGCGTGTCTTTCCGGCACCTTGGATGCCTGTTCTGACCGAAATGTCCAGGCCCGGGACTTCCTCAATCGACAGCAACTTTACCAATGGCGTGCCCATCGATTCCGATACGAGCGCACGGCGACAAGACATACCGTGGACCCTGATCAAGGTCGACAGGACGCAGAATCGGGTCTACTTGGGAATAGCAACTTTCATTTGGCCCCGGGTTTGCCGCTTGATTTGGCCCCACCCCGGGTAGGGGGGTCCGTGTTTGCCGTTGGTTGCGGCCAGCCGGTTATTGCGCGTGCGCAAGGGATTGTGGCGCAGGTGTTCTCCGCGTCCCCGGTGTCGTTCACGCCCTCAATGCGGGCGGTATTGGTGACCGTGCCCTGAGGTCGGGGTTCTCGTTGTCGACATCGTTGTTTGGATCTGGTGTCTTATTTTTTCAGGCTTTTGGTGGGGAATCGATGCCATTGTTGGTTGAAGCGGGTTTCGGAGTCGCGGGCTCCGGCTTGTTCGAGGGCATGCAGGCGGCCGTAGGTGAAGCCGTTTTCACCGTGCACGTATGATTCTGCGCCGAGGCGGCGAAGCAGATGGCGGGTTACGACGCTGTCCTGGTGGTCTCCGAGGATCTTTTGAATATTGTGGGCGGATCGTGCCAACCGTTGGGCTCGTTTGCCGTGGACGACCGCGGCTGCTTCGGCGGCGTACCGGAGACACTTCGCCCTTTTGCGTACTTCGTGCAGGTCTAAGTCCCGGCTGCCGGAAGCCGGGGCGCTCCGTGCGTTCTTCACCCCGCGGCGGAGCCGTTTTTCTTCTTCACGGACCAGCTTCGCTATCGTCGGCCGGGCCGGTTCGGAGGCCAGCGGGGTCAGGGTCGGGTCTGCCAGGAAGGTATCGAGGGAATCGAGGAGGCGGAAGTACCGTTCATCGTCCAGGGCCTGCAGGACACCGTGGTGTGCGGTGGTGTATTCGGCGGCGAGCTCTTCATCGATTCGTTGGGAGACCAGTCCGAGGACGAGATCGCCCGGCTCCGCCCGGACCCGGTCGCCGAGGCGGGCGTGAATGACTTGAGCGTCCCGGGCCTGGCTCAGGATTCCGGTCAGCCACTTCAGTTCCAGGCGCAGAGCACCCGTTGGTTCTGGGGTGGTGAGCTTGCGGTAGCTGGCCAATGCCGAACGTATCCGCCGCGTGGTGACCCTCATCAGGTGGACAGCGTCGGGTGCATCCTGTCGTACCCGGGGATCCTGCTTCATCAGGTCCTGGATCTGCTTCGAGACGTAGGCCAGCAGGATGGCCCCGGCGGGACCTTTGGGAGTCGGACGGGGCGGCGGTGATGGCTTTTCCTTCACGGCCGCCCCGCCGAGGGTACGGGCAAGTTTGGATGGGTGCGTCGCGGTGCGGGCCCCGCCGAGGAGGAGCATGGAATCGGCGGCGGCCAACAGGGCCGGGGAACCGTCAACGAGTTCGATCTCCCATTCCCGCCACTGCTGGGATGCCGGATTCACGGTGAGAATGTCGGCTTGGACGTGGTCATCGATGACCTCGGCGAGGACGGAATCGTCCTGTCCATGGAGGGCGTGGAGGATTCGGCGGGTCCGAAGACGTGCGATGGGCGCCAGTGCCCGGTCGCGCACGAAAACACGTACCAGCTTCAGCAGCGCCCCGGGGACCTGCCCGGGTTTACTGCCCAGTGGTTCGTGGACCTCACGGCGTTCATCCCCGTGCATGGGGACTTTCAGGTGCCAGCCCGCATCCTTTCCGCCGGTCCGGCGGCGCAGGGTGACGTCCATGGCGGACAGGACAAGGTCTTCGGTGTCGAAATAGACCGCTTCGAGCTCTTGTTCCACCGGTTGGCCGACCCGGGCGATATCGGGCAGCTGGTGGAGTTCAGGCATCAACGTCAGCTCATCGACGTCGTATTTGCGTCCCACTTCTATGCCGCCGGCGGTAACCATAGCTAAGGGTAGATCCCGGGCGCCAGCATGGCCATAGCATCCGCCCGGCTACCCTGGGTGGAAGGCGGAGCAACAGCGGCGTTAATCGCCGGGGACGGCGGTGATGATCTGCCGGCGGGGAGGGCGAGGACCGGAGCGTTGGCCGGTTTCCGGCCCTGCGACCGTTACCGGTCTGCGACCCGGCCCGTCGATGGCACGGCGGCGGTTAATCTGCATCGGTGTGTGCTGAATCGAACCAGGCGACGCCGGCGTTGCCGTTGCGGGCGCTGGAGGGTTTCGAGGAGGTTGTAGGCGTGGTGGGCGGTTGCTTCGAGTTCGGTGACAGATATGACGATTCCCAGTGTGCTCAGGCCGTGGTCTGCTTCGAGGTGTTTACCCGAGACGGCATGGCGTTGCCAGTGGGCCAGCTGGCCTATGGTTTGGTTGAGGGATTGCTGGATGCCCACCAGCTGACCCATCAGTATGTAGCTGTCTGAGGGCCTCTGCAGTGCGGGGCTGAAGCGTGCCAGATCCTTCGCGGCTTCCCGGCACACGGCCGCCGCCCTGAGTGCGTCGCTAAGCGTCGCCGATGCTGGTCGCCATGACGGCTCCGATCGGTCGGGACGGAGCCCCGTTGTCCAACGAGAAAATGCTGCCCGCCGGTCACCCCTGACCGGCAGGATACTGGCACACCGAATAGTGGCTCACATTTTACGACCTACCCTTCCAAGAGGATAGGCCCCGACCAGACTCATCAATAGTGCTCGCGAGATGGGGTGCGTGCCTCATTTGAGAAACGCTCGCGTAAATCACGGGCCGCCACGGGCACGGCGGTGACGATGAGGGATGGGCCTGTCGATGGGTACGCGTAGGGAAATCA
>JBBRKU010000012.1:0-12996 GCA_038231735.1 Actinomycetales bacterium
AACCCCACCATCGACCCGCAGTGGGCCTTCATGACACTGGACTGGGATGAGAAGATCCGGATGGACTGCTCCTCCCCCTACGCGATGGCCTCGCTGATCAATCTGCTGAAGCCCGGAACCTCCGGCAACGCCGGCAGCAGCGGCCGGTACGACATCGCGACGGGAAACGATGCCGACGCGGACCGTCATGGCATTGTCACCCCGGATGCCGGCCTGATGAATCCGAATCATTATCTGGCGGTCGCCATCCAGTATCTGTACACGCACCGCGAGCAGTGGCCCAAGACCGCCGGTGTCGGCAAGACGCTGGTTTCCTCCTCGATCATCGACCGCGTGGCGGCGGACCTGGGAAGGCGCCTGGTCGAGGTGCCAGTGGGCTTCAAATGGTTTGTGCCCGGCCTTCTCTCCGGCGAGGGCGTCTTCGGCGGCGAGGAATCCGCGGGCGCATCCTTCGTCAAGAAGGATGGGTCCGTCTGGACCACGGACAAGGACGGTATTCTGCTGGCCCTGTTGGCCTCCGAAATCACCGCCGTGACGGGCAGGACTCCCTCGCAGCACTATGGCGACCTGACCGCGAAGTTCGGATCGCCGTCGTACGCCCGCATTGACGCCGCCGCCACCCGCGAGCAGAAGGCCGCGCTCGGGAAACTCTCCGCCTCGGACGTTACTGCAACCACGCTGGCCGGCGAGGAGATCACCGCCAAGCTGACGGAGGCGCCCGGAAACGGTGCCGCGATCGGCGGGCTGAAGGTCACGACAGCGAACGCCTGGTTCGCGGCGCGTCCCTCCGGGACCGAGGACGTGTACAAGATCTACGCGGAGTCCTTCAAGGGCGACGAGCATCTGAAGCAGGTCCAGGCCGAGGCAAAGGCCCTGGTGGACGGCGTCATTTCCTAGGGGGTCTCGACGGGCTCGACCCGGGTGACTGGCTCAGCTGTGGACGCCGTGCTCGTGGCGGGTGTGGCTGGCCGGCTCCAGCTGGAACGTCGAATGTTCAATGCTGACCTCAAAATGCCCGGCGACGCACTGCTGCAGCTGGTCCAGCATCTGCGGCGCGTGCCCGTCGTGGAAACAGCCATCGTCCACCACCACGTGCGCAGTGAGGACGGGCAGCCCGGTGGCAATCTGGCTCACGTGCAGGTCGTGAACCGCCAGCACATGCGGCACCTGCAGGATATGTTCGCGCACCGACGCCAGATCCAACCCCGCCGGCGTCGACTCCAGGAGCACACTGACCGTTGCCACCAGCAGCTTGAGCGTCCGGGGCAGGATCAGCGCACCAATCAGCAAAGCGACGACGGCGTCGGCCTGCAGCCAGCCGGTCAGCCCTATCACCAAGGCCGCGACGATGACGGCCACCGAGCCCAGCGCATCGTTGAGCACCTCGAGGAAGGCGGCGCGCATATTGAAGTTCCCGTCGCGCCCGCCCGCCAGGACCAGTAGCGCAATCAGGTTTCCCGCCAGGCCGATGCCGCCAAAGACCGCCATTTCCGTGGAGGCGATGGGTGTGGGATTGATCAGCCGCTGGATGCCTTCGACCAGTACCACCAGTCCGACGCCGAGCAGCACCGCCGCCTGCGCGGTGGCGGCCAGGACCTCCGCCCGGGCATAACCCCAGGTCCGGCGGTCCGACGCCGGCCTGGCCATCAGCCGGGCTGCCAGCAGCGCCATGCCCAGCCCGGCGGCGTCCGTCAGGACATGGGCCGAATCAAAAAGCAGGGCAAGCGAGCCGGTCAGCCACGCCCCCACCAGCTGCAGGACGAAAACCAGCAGCGTCACCCCGAGCGCGACGGCCAGGCGGCCTTGGTGCGAGTTGCCCGTGTGGTGCGCGTGGTCATGTCCGGCCATGACTCAATCGTACTTGTGGGACGGGCAGCCGCAGGCTTCGCCCGCCCCCAGCCCAGCGGCCCGCCGGCCTGCAGCCTCCGTGACCGCCGCCGTCGTCGTACGAATAGATAGTCTTAGCTGGCGATTATTAGCTGCGGAAGGCAAACGAATGAGCATGCTGGGTACCAAATGGACGGTCCACGGGGACGGCAAAACCATCAAACCGGGCGAGGTTGTCTCCCCCGATGAGCGGATGAGCTGGCCCCGGACCATCGGCATCGGTCTCCAACACGTCGTCGCGATGTTTGGTGCGACGTTCCTGGTGCCCATCCTGACGCACATGCCGCCGGCAACTACGCTCTTCTTCTCGGGCGTGGGCACCATCCTGTTCCTGGCCCTGACCGCCGGACGGGTGCCCAGCTATCTGGGTTCAAGCTTCGCCTTCATCGCACCCATCATGGCGGCCCAAAAGGAGCTCGGCGTCGGCGGCGCACTGGGCGGCGTGGTGATGGCCGGCGTCGTGCTCGCCGTGATCGGACTGATCGTCCAGCGCTTCGGGGCAGGCTGGATCAACCGGCTGATGCCGCCGGCGGTAACCGGAACCATCGTGGCGCTGATCGGGCTCAACCTGGCTCCCGCAGCGAAGGCCAACTTCGTTGCCGCCCCGGTGACCGCTCTTGTCACGTTGGTGGTGATCATCCTGGTCAGTGTGCTGTTCCGGGGAATCCTGGGCAGGCTGTCCATCCTGGTCGGTGTGGTGGTGGGTTACGCCGTCGCCCTGCTGCGCGGCGAGGTCGGCTTCAGCGCCATGGACAACGCGGCCTGGATCGGTCTGCCGCAGTTTCAGGCGCCCGTTTTCCACGTGGCGGTCATCGGGCTGTTCGTGCCGGTGGTGCTGGTCCTGGTGGCCGAGAACATTGGGCATGTGAAGTCCGTGGCACTGATGACCGGCAAGAACCTGGATCCGGTGGCGGGCCGCGCCCTGTTCGCCGACGGGCTGGCCACCACCCTGGCGGGGTTCGGCGGCGGTTCCGGCACCACCACCTACGCGGAAAACATAGGTGTCATGGCCGCCACGAAGGTGTACTCCACCGCCGCCTACTGGGTGGCCGCCGTCGCCGCCCTGGTGCTGAGCTTCTCGCCCAAGTTCGGTGCGCTGATTGCCACCGTCCCGGTCGGCGTGCTGGGCGGTGCCGCGACGATGCTCTACGGGATGATCGGCGTGCTGGGCGTGCGGATCTGGGTGCAGAACAGGGTCAACTTCTCCAACCCGGTCAACCTGACCACGGCCGCCGTTGCCCTGATCATCGGCATTGCGGACTACACCTGGACCGCGGGCGAACTGCAGTTCGCCGGGATTGCTCTGGGAACCGCGGCCGCCCTGGTGATCTACCACGGCATGAACGCGCTGGCCACCTGGCGGGGGACGGCCACGGACCCGCAGTCCCCGGAGGTCCCGGCCCCGGACACGCTGGGTCCGGAGGTCTAGATCCGTCCAGGTCGGTCCGGTTCCGTTTGGGCCGACCTCCGAATCGAGGCAGCCTCTAGATCCCGTTGAGCGCCTCCACCGTCGCCAGCGCTACGTAGCGGGCGGCGTTGCGCTGCGCCTCCTCGGTGGAACGCGCCACCTCGGTGGCGCTGGCCGCCGCCACCACCCCGTGCGCGGCCAGCTCAGCGGCCGAGACGGCAATCCGGCCGGCCACGACGACGACGGGCAGCCCCCTGGCGTGGGCGGCGTCGGCCACGCCGATGGGTGCCTTGCCGGAGAGCGACTGGGCATCGAGGGAGCCCTCCCCGGTGATCACCAGGTCCGCCACCTCAAGCGCGGCGTGCAGCCCGGTCAGCTCCGCAATCAGGTCGAAGCCGCGTTCAATCTTGGCCTCCGTGTAGGCCAGGAATGCGGACGGGAACCCTCCCGCGGCCCCGGCGCCCGGGACGTTGATGTCAACACCCGTCGCGGACCGGACCACCGAAGCAAGGTTGCGCAGGCCCGAATCGAGCAGCTCAACGGCGTCGTCATCGGCGCCCTTCTGCGGAGCGAAAACATGCGCCGCCCCGTTGCGGCCGTACAGCGGGTTGTCCACATCCACGGCCATCCGGATCCGGACGCTGCCCAGCCGTGGGTCCAGACCGGAAGCATCAACGGCGGCAACATCGCCGAGCGAGCCGCCGCCCAGCGGCACCAGGTTCCGGTGGGCATCGAGCAGCTGCAACCCAAGGGCGCGCAGCGCACCCGTGCCGGCGTCGGACATCGCCGATCCACCCAGGCCGATGATCAGCTCCGTCGCGCCTGCGTCCAGCGCGGCGGCAATCAGCTGTCCGCAGCCATAGGAGTGCGCGCGGAGGGCATTCTCGGGCGTCGGCTCGGACAACAGATAGCCGCTGGCCTGCGCGGTCTCGATCGCCGCCGTCGTGCCCTTCAAAGCCCAGGCCGCGCCGACCGGTTTCAGGATCGGACCGACCACCGCATTGAGCTTCTCCTCGAAACCCGCGGCAACCGCAGCCTCCAGTGTGCCTTCGCCGCCGTCTGCCACGGGCAGGGTGGTGACGGTGGCCTCCGGATAGACGCGCAATGCGCCCTCCGCCATGGCCGCAGCGGCCTCGGCGGCCGTGAGCGTGCCCTTGAACTTGTCCGGTGCAATCAGAATTCGCATCCCCCTATCCTGCCAGCCGAACCGGCGACATCGGGCGATCGGCCAGCTTTCGCTGCACCTCCGGCCCTCACCACCAGAACATCTGGTGCTGGTCGGTACGAATTTCCTCCAGCAGTATCCCGATGTCCGCTGACCGTTCCTGGTGCGGATATGTCCACCATTTCCCCTTCCGGCCGTTCCAGAAAAGCTGCCACAGACCCAGCGTCTTCAGGTAGCGCAGGCGGGCGACGGGACTGGTAATCCACTCTTCGTGCAGCTGGGCCGGAGGCTCGTACGGGCGTGGTGCTCCCTGATGGCAACGTCCCGGCCATCTACCACCACGTCAACGTACAGCCGGTCCTTCTCGCGGGCCTGCGGCCCGGGGTCTTCCGGGACGGCCGGCCGGCCGCACTCCCCCGGTTTCCAGAGGCCCTTCCCCGGCGGGCCGGTCAGAACGGCTTGCGATGCCGGGCCGGGTCGGCCGGTCGCCGGGACAGCCCGCGGCACGATTTCGCTCCGCCGTTCCACCACCGTCCCGGCCGGCCAGTCGGCGATCAGGTCAGCGAGGCTGTTCCCCAGGTCTGTCGCGAACTCCACGGAGAAATCCTGTGCTTGGAAACCGGCACGCATCGCCTCCAGGTATTCCACCCGCCCAACATCGGGCAGGTCGGCAACCAGAGCCGTTGTGGATATTTCCTGCGAGACCAGTCCCACGAACACCCTGGCACAGCGGCAGGCATCCGGACCTATTTCGCCGACGCGGCAAGGAGGGAAAACAAAGACGAGTTCACCCTCCACCGCGGTGCAGCAATCATTGTCGCGATGACCCTGCGTCATCGCGGTTGCAACCAGCACTTTCATTGGAGCCCCTTTGCTCGAACCGATAATCCCGGTGTACCAGCAGGGACCGACATTCTTCGCCGGCGATGCCTGAGCGAAGCTAGCTCCAGTAGCCGCGCTCGCGCATCACACCGGCCAGCACATCGGCGCGATCCGTCATGACGCCGTCCACACCCAGGTTGAAGAGTCGGTGCATCTGATCCGGGTCATCGACGGTCCATACGTGCACCTTGAGCCCCAGGGCATGGGCGCGGGCCACTGACCCTGGTGTCACCACCCGGATGAATTTGAACCTCAGCGGGACCTGCAGGCAGTCAACGTCGTGCATCAGCCCTCGCATCAGGAACCGCGGTAGCCAAGGACCCAGCAGCAAAAAAGCCGCGGTGCTGGCTTGACCGGCGGAACTGGCCGTACGGCGGGAGAGGCGCCGCAGCACGGCCCTCCGGCGCCGGTCCGAAAAGGAGGCGACACAGACCCGGTCGTGGAGTGAATATTGTTCAATGGCGGCGGCTACGGTTGCCACCGATCCCTCGTCCTTGACGTCCAAATTGATCCGCACTCCGGGCAACGCGGTGACCATTTCGGCCAGCGTCGGTATCGGCTCCCTGCCATTGATGCGCGCTGCGGCCACCTGTTCCGCAGTTAGCGCGGAAATCGCACCGCGGACGTCGGTGACCCGGTCCAGAGTGGCATCGTGGAAAACCAGGGCAACGCCGTCCGCCGTCGTATGGACGTCCGTTTCGACGTAGCCGTAGCCAAGCTCGACTGCGGCGCGGAAGGCCGCCAGCGAATTCTCCAGCCCTTCCGTGGAAAAGCCGCGGTGTGCAATGGCAACCGGCCGGTCGGAGCCGAGATACGGCAACGCGTTGCTCACGGTTCAACGGTACTGGATGCGCCAACACCGGCTACAGGGCCGCGAGCCGGCCTTCCAGCACCTGCGCCACGCCATCCTCGTCGAAGTGCGGGGCCTGCAGGTTGGCTGCCGCCCGGGCGGCACTGTGCCCGCTCGCCATGGCATAACCGGCGCCCGCCCAGCGGAGCATCTCAACGTCGTTGGGCATGTCCCCGAACGCCACGACGTCCTGGGCGCCGATCCCCTTGGAGGCGGCATACTCCGCCAGCGTGACGGCCTTATTAATGCCGCGCGGCCCCATCTCCAGCATGGCCGCAGTGGGCGCGGAGTGCGTCACCGCCAGCAGCCGGCCCACCGCCGGCCGGACCACGGCCAGGAACTCGTCCGCCGTCCCTTCCCGCGTGACGGCCAGGAATTTGACCACGCCGGCGGACTTGGCCAGCGTCTTCTCGAGCGGGCCGGGGGCAATCTGGGACAGAAGTTCGGGCGACCCAGGCTGCAGGAATCCGGGCTCCAGCTGGAATCCGTCCAGCGTCTCGGCGGCGAAAAACGCGTTCGGAACCAGCTCCTTGATGATGCCGCGGGCCTCCAGCACGGTCTGCAGTGTGAGCAGGTGCGAGGAGATGACCTTTTCGCTGACCAGATCGTAGACCACGGCCCCGTTGGAACAGATCACCGTCCCGCTGTGGCCCATCTGCTCGCGCAACGGTTCCAGCCAGCGCGGCGGCCGTCCGGTGACGAAAACAATCTCGATGCCGGCCGCTTGGGCGGCATGGAACGCGGCTACGGTGCGCGCGCTGATTTTCCCGTCGTGGCCCAGGATGGTGCCGTCCATGTCGCTGGCAATTAACCGCATGCTCCTAGGCTAGCCGCCGCGGCGGTGGTCCGATGCCGCACGACGGCGGGGCCGGTCAGCGCCCGTAGATCCCGGTGATCCGAGCCCTGGCCAGGGTGTGCGTGAACAGGTTGAATCCCAGGATCGCCGGAGTCGCTTCGGCCCGAATGGTCAGCTTTGCCACGTCGACGGCATGGACCACCAGCATGTAGCGGTGCGGATGGTGGCCCGGGGGCGGAGCCGCGCCCATGAAACCGGGGAACCCACCGTCGTTCTTCAGCTGGACCGCACCCGCGGGCAGTCCGGTACCGTCCTCGGAACCCGCGCCCGCGGGCAGCGATGTGACGCTCGCCGGGATGTTGAACGCGGCCCAGTGCCAGAAGCCGCTGGCGGTCGGCGCGTCCGGATCGTACATGGTGACGGCAAAGCCCTTGGTCCCCGCCGGGAAGCCGTTCCAGGACAGCTGTGGCGAGACGTCCCGGGGGCGGGATCCGCCGCTGCGCTGGGCCGGCGGTACCTCCTGCCCGTCTGCGAAGGTCTCGCTGGTCACGGTGAAGCTGGCGACCGCGGGCAGGTCGCTGTAGGGATCATGTGCGTTCATTCGATTGTCCTTTCCGGTTCGGTTCAGAGCCCCGGTCTGCGGTGCGGCGCCGCAGTTCCGGGCTTACAAATGAAGGTCCTCCCGGCGCGGCGGATTGGCGCCGGCCCGGGACACAGTGACGGCGGCGGCTTTCGCGGCGTACCGGAGCAGCTGGCCCAATTCCTCCGTGCTGAGCGACCGCAGCGCATCACGCCGCTGGGCCCCGTCCAGTTCGCGGTCCACCAGCGCGGACAGCAGCGCGGACATGAACGAGTCCCCTGCCCCCACTGTATCCACGACGGCGGTTGGTGGGACAGGGGCCTGCGCCTCCCCGGCGGCGTTCACGGCCCATGGGCCCGAGGCGCCCCTGGTGACGACGACGACGGCGGGCCCCCCGGCAGCGCCGCCGATGGCCAGCCAGTTCCTGGCTGCGTCCAGCGGGTCCAGATCCGGATAGAGCCATTGCATGTCCTCATCCGAGGCTTTGATAACGTCCGCCAGCCGGACAAACTTTTCCGCCTCGGTCCGCGCGTAGCCGGCGTCCGTGATGATGCTCGGCCGGCAGTTCGGGTCGTAGGAGATGGTGGCGCGCGGATGGGCGTGCTGGACCGCCTTGAGCACCTGCTCCGATCCCGGCCGGAGCATGGTGGCGATCGATCCGGTGTGGAGCAGCGTGGTGGACTGCAGGAGGAAACCGAATTTCTGCTCCAGCGCCGGCAGCTCCCAGTCCAGTTGGAACTCGTAGCTGGCGGCGCCGCTGCCGTCCACAATTGCCCGGGCGATGCTGGTGGGTTTCTCATCCGCGGGCGTCGGGACCAGTACGGAATTGTCATGCAGATGCGTCGAGATCAGGGTGCCGTAGGGGTCCCGTCCGAACCTGCCCAGAAACTGCACGGGGTGGCCCAGCCGGGCCAGCCCGACGGCCACGTTCATGGGGCTGCCGCCCACATGGGGCACCGGTTCCCCGCCGTCGCGAACCACTTCATCGACCAGGGCCTCACCAATCACCGTCAGCATGCTCCCACCCTACGTTCCGGCCGCCCCAACGTACCCACTGTCCCGGTCGCCCACCGTGGAGAGCCGTGGAAACTTGATTGCACTGCCTTTACTGCAGGCAATGCAAGCAGTGCAGGCACGTTTTCAAAATTACTATCCCTCCAGATACCCGCTTTCCGAAGGCCCCGCGGTCTCACCGCCGTCATGCCCGCGGCAGCTCAACGAGGGATTGTGCCACCAGCTCCCTGCATGTGGCGTAGGCCTGACTTCTGACGTCGATCAGGTCAAAATGGTCGCCCGGGACACTGATGAGCCGTGCGGCCACCGAGTCGGACCGGCATGCAGACTCTGAGGCGGACACGTAGTCCCTGGACTGGCTCGGCGGGACGCTGGTGTCAGTGTCCCCGTAGACCGCATAAACCGGGACATTCAGGGGCAACTGCTGGCGTGGATCGGCCAGCCAGTACCGCTCGGGGGAGGCTTCCGGCGTGCTGCCCAGGAAATTGAGGACAGCACCATTGCTAAGGTTCAACGCTCTGGCCTCTTGCAGATCCAGCAGACCCGACTGGCTGACCACGGCGGTCAACGCCACCATCGCCGGGCGGCCGGAAGCGGCAGGATGATCCGGGGCTCCAGGCGCACCGGGCGGCAACTTGTCGCGGCCCGCAGCCCAAACCGCCAGGTGACCCCCGGCCGAATGTCCCAACGCCACCACCTTCGACAGGTCCAGCCCGTGCTCCCCGGCTGCCTCTGCCAGCTTGTCGATTCCGGCCGCAATGTCCTCGAAGGTCTCCGGCCAGCCGCCGCCGTTACCAGCCCGCCGGTATTCCAGGTTCCACGCGACAATGCCATGGGCCGCGAGGTCCTTGGCCAGCGGCTCCCCCAGGTCTGCGGCATACAGCGAGCGCCAATAGCCACCGTGGACCACCACCGCCACGCCGCCGAACAGCCGTTCCTGCGGCAGGTACAGCTCCGCATATTGGTTCGGGTCCGTCCCGTAGGCATATCGCTGCTTCAACGTGAAAAACCTTCAGACCTTGCATAACGCCGGACAAAATTCCGCACTACCGCAGCAGGCCGGTCCACTGTGGCCGCCCGGGCCGCTGCGCGCACCTGGTCCACCTGATCTGCGGGAAAGTATCCGGCGTGCTGGTACACCTCGATCCGGGTGAGCAGCCCCGCGACATCCAACTCGGGGTGGAACTGGGTGGCATAGACGTTCTCCTTAATGCGGAACATCTGCACCGGGCAGCCGGCCGAGGACGCCAGCAGCACGGCGTGTCCGGGCAGCTTCGAACAGGCTTCCTTGTGGCCGACGAAGGCTTGGAACTCCGGAGGCAGGCCTGCCAGCAGCGGGTCGCGGACTCCGTCGTCGGTCAGGAAGATCTGCGCCGGCCCGATCGGTTCGCCAAAGCGTCTGCCGATCACGGCACCCTGGTGGGTTCCGAGCGTTCCAACGCCGTAGCAGGCGCCCAGGAACGGGAAATCCGCCTCCACCACCTGGTCCAGCAGCGCCGCCAGCTCGCGCTCCACACGCTGCTGAACGGCGCTTTTGGTGTCCGGACGGTCGCTGGAATTGAAGGGGCTGCCGCCCACGATGATCCCCGAGTAGCGTTCCAGCGCCAGCGCTGGCATCGGCGCGGCTTCCAGCCGGACCCTGACAAGCTCCGACGGCGACAGCGCGCCGCAGCGCTGGAAGGCGAGGTATTCGTCGTCGGCCGCTGCGTCCTCGGCGCGGGTGGCCAACAGCAGGAACGGCTTCATGGCGCGGCTCCGGGGCCGGGTCTGCGGCCAGGACGGCCAGCGCGGGAAATCATGCTCTGAGACTATCCACATTAACTGTCACCGTCGGGTGTTAGCGTAAGGCTACCTGCACAGGACTCACATCGAAAGGCAACCATGAATACCCCTTGGGACCGGCTGGATGAGCACTTGCGCCCCGCCGTCGCTGCCAGCGTTGCCGAATTCGAGCGCATCCGGCCGCAGCTCGAGGCCATCACCCGGGACGTGGAATCAAGCATCCGGGACGTTTTCAAGGACTCCGAAACCCAGCCGCTGTTCGTCACCAGCCGCACCAAGTCCATTGAGTCCTTCCGGCAGAAGGCATCACGCATGGTGGAGCCGGTGCCGGGGACGCCCGCGGCGCTGCAGTTCCCGGATCCGCTGAAGAACCTGACGGATATGGTGGGTGTCCGCGTGATCACCACTTTGCCCGGCGAGAACGCGCTGGCGGCGAACCTGATCAAGCGTCAGCGCAGCATTTTCGACTGCCGCGGAGACCGTGAAAAGGACATCGGCAGCATTGAGTCGGGCACCTATGGATATTCGAGCCGGCACCTGATCCTCCGTACCATCCAGAATGACGCGGTGCGGGAGTACCAGCAGGCCGTGGATCCTGCCGGCAAGCCCAACGGCAGCTACTTCTTCGAATGCCAGATCCGCACCATCTTTGCGCACGCCTGGAGCGAGATCGAGCACGACATCCGGTTCAAGGCGCAGGACCGCCGGGCCTGGAGCCCCTATTTCGACCGGCAGTTCACCGCCACCGCGGCCATGCTGGAGACGGTGGAGTCGGCCTTTTCGGAGCTCCACGACCGCTATGAAACGGTCACCAGTTTCTGGGACCGCGAGGGTGAGGGTGCCGTGCCGCTGACGCCCAACCGGGTCAAGGAGGTCTGGCAGACCCTGTTGCCGCACGTGGACCGCAAGTCCGACGACGACTGGGGCTGGGCTGCGGAGCTGTTGGCTGCGCACGGGCTGACCCGGACCATCGAGCTGATGGAGCTGCTTCAGTCGCAGGTCATCAGCGACGTCCGCAAGGCCCTGGACCACCGGTACTCGCCGGGACCGGACCGGCTGCTGGATGACCTTCTGCTCTGGCGCTTCGGCACGGAGCATATTGACCTCACGGCCGAGCCCGCTGCGGCGGAGAGCAAGCCCCGGCGGGAGAGCCTGCAGCGGCGCTTCCAGCAGATCACGCGGTACCGGGCGGCCGGGCCCACCACACCACAGCCCTGAACGAAAGCTGAACCTTCCGCCAGTAGCCAAGGCTGCATGTTTGCCGGAATATTGTTCTCAGGCGGTGTGATCCGACCGGTTCCGGCCGGTATCCGTCGCGGCACCTCGGGAGGGAACCGCATGAACGGCAATCAGGTATCCGGGGCGGCCGGTTCCGACGACGGCGTCCTATCCGACTATTTGACCGGGTCCGGCCTGCGGGTAAGGGCCGGCTTCCTCAGGGCCCGACAACGGTGCTACTCGGTTTCCGGGCGCTTCGGGGTATCGGCGTCCTCATCCTCACTCTGGGACTTGGTGCTGCCACCCCTGGTGTCCGGAGCCGCGTCGGGTTCCAGCGACGGGTTCCACAGCGGGTCCGACTCGGGGTCATTGAACATTCCTTGCCCGCTGCTGGGCGAGACATTGTCCGGGTCCACGTTCGCCAGCGGATTGTCCGACTCGGCGTTTCCGTCGGCGTCGGCATCCGCGGGCGGCTGCCCTTCGGCGTTGCCTTCGCCGGGCTTCTCTTCCTCACTGACCATCAGCTTCACTGCCCTTCGTTTCGCGTTCCGCGGACTTATTCCGCTAACGTATCAGCGCTCGGGACAAGATGGAACGGCGCTTGGAACGATCGGTCTGCCGCCCAGGCACCGCCACCGGAGGCGCCCGGCAGCGTCGTGCCGCGATGGTGCAGCCGCCACGGCGCCGGCCGGCGCTCCCCCTCAGCCGGGACACCGCCGTCGGACAGCCGCCGCACCAGCATGTGCACCACCTCGTCGAAGATCGGCTCCGGTCCCACCGTGCTCAGCGGTGGATCCGCCTCCTGGCCCTCGGCTGAGTTACCCACCCCGATGATTTCCAGGTCCTCGGGAATGCGGATACCCAGCCGGAACGCGGCCCTGGCGGCCGCAAGGGCTTCCATGTCGTCCGTGCAGAGCAGCGCCGTGGGTCGGTCTTTCAGGGACAGCAGTTCAACCGCCATCTCGTAGGCCTGGTGCCGCTGGTGCAGTGTTGTGCGGACCAGGGCCTGGTCCACAGGCAGCCCGGAACGCTGCAGCCCCGCGGCGTAGCGGCTGTAACGGCTGGGCAGGCTCCGCTCGGGCCCCTCCCCGGACCGCCGGAGGCAGCCGATGCGCACGTGCCTGCGGGTCAGATATGCCATCGCCTCCGCGAAGCCGCCCTCAGGCTCGGGGGACAGGACGTCAAAGCCCCGAGGCTGCATGGTCTCTGAAATCACCACCTGAGGAACGCCGCGGCGGGCCAGCTCCACCATCGTCTCGTCCTCGGCCAGGTTTTCGTTGATGTTGCCGAGGATAACGCCGTCCGCAGCCCCGGAGAGCATGAAGTCGCGCCAGGCCTTGTGGCCAAGCAGGATCACGGGCTGATAACCGTGTTCGGGAAGGATTTTGGCTGCCGCGGACGCCAGAGCCCGGTC
>JBBRKU010000013.1:0-12810 GCA_038231735.1 Actinomycetales bacterium
AATCCACTTGTACTGGGAGGTCGCCTGTGAAAACGGAGATTTTCCCACTTTAGTGTCGGAAATTCCTTGTCGTTGTTGGGGAAGTAGCTCTGTACGTCGGTGGTGTTGTGTCGAAACTCGGCTTCGTCGGCCAGAGTGCCACATAGATTCAGACACGGACTTGTGCAACGTACTCACCACCCCGAGATTCCCGGAAAATCAACGATCTGGCCCGTCAACCCCAGCTGAGATGGCCTCTGTAGCAAAAACGGACAAAACCCGCACAACCGTCAACCTCGGCGCCTAACCGCTAGATTATTTCCGTTTTCACAAGCGACCCCTACATCTGACGCCGGTGAACAGGTCTCCAACCGGAACACTCACCTCAGGCAACCACATCTTCAAACTGATGGAGGTCCCAGAGGGTTCTTTCCCTGTCGGGGGGCCCGGCATCATGCCAGAAGGGATAATCCTCATCCGGGTGAAGTAGTTGCAAGCCAGGAGCCGCCCTGTGGGCGAGCCATTCACGCCATGCGGCTCGTTCCTGACGGTATCGGGCCAGTTGCTGGCCGATGTCTTCGAGGACACCAAAGTATTCCGCCAGGCGCCGCAGACTGGTGCCACGGACCACGTGCCATTGGCCGGCGCGCCGGCCAATCAGGTTCCAGGCTGCCAGGATTTCCAGAGCCGTATTGGTAGACGTGGGGGATAGGTGCGCGGTACGTGCAATATCGGCACTGATCAGCGCCCCGTCATTGGCTTCAACTGTTTCGTAGACAACCGCTGCAACAACCCCAAGTTCCCGAAATACCGGGCGAAGGGCATGGATTTTCCCCCTCTTCCATACGGTGGCACCGGCACGGGCGCTGAACCGGTCCGGGAGGATCAGCTCATACATATCCCCATGCGTTCCTTTCGCTTCCTGGACCAGACGCAGCATCGGATCCTCAAGCCCGGACAGCTCCCGCAACTGCCGAGCCACCGTGGTGTGATGTCCTCCCGTGCCCACGGCCAGGGAACGTACGCCGAATTCGATGAACCGGCTGCCGGACTTATGGGCCGCTTCACCCAAGGCACGCAACAAAAACCGGTATCCAAGCCCGGCACGTGTGCCTGCAGACACTTCTTCCCAGTAGTGGAGGGCGTTACGCCAGGTACGGACGAACTGATGTTCGCTTAGACCGTCACCGCCAGCCGGGGTTGGTAGAGCCCCCTGTGTATCTAGCTGGCTTGTGTAGCTTTTACGGTCATTGGTTTTCGGAGGTTGATCGGGAGTGTTTTTTGATCGTTTCGACCCGACGTATGCCACTGCTTTGGCCCAGTCGCGGCGCAGGGCGACGGTGCGCTGGGCAGCGCGGTAACGGGCGTAGAAGGAATTCATCCCGGCCCACACGTTTTGCTTCATCAGTGCCATGACGTCGGTGAGCTTCCATCCGGCGGCGGCCGCTGAGGCCAGGACACCCTGGCGGGCCTCAGACGGGGACCCGTATCGGGCGTTGTCGTAACGGCCAGTACGGGCGGTTCTCTGCTTCTCCAACGGAATGTTCCGCGGCCCTGCCGTCAGCGGCAGGTACTCGGAATCGTCCACCAGAACCAGGTTCGCACCGCGGCGCTGCCGGACGTCGGCGAGCTCCTCGGCCAGGTCATTGCACAGGTCCTCCCACACCGAGGTCGGGTTGCGTCGGCGGGCAACGTCGTAAGCCGCGTTGAGGTTCATGCTCAGCACCTGGAAACCGCCGGTCTTGTGCGGGCTTCCCGGGGTGCGGATACACCCAGCGGCGGCATTCTGGTGTGGGGAAGCATCCAGGCTCGGCAGCCGGCGTCTGAGGGCCTCCACAAACTGCCGGGCCTCGGTAAAGGACACCCGCTCAGCGAGGGGCAAATACACGTGTCGGCCACCGTTGGGGGAGAAGTCGTCGATCCACCGGCCACCGTGCTGGCCGATCAGCCGGGTCACGATGACGTGGTCAGCATCCACCTGGGTTTTCCCGCCCGAAGCGACATCAAGGTCCAGGCAGATCGTGGACACGAGCCCGTCCGTACCCGTAATCCGCACCGCAGCCGGGACTGAGGGCAAAGCCTTCGTCAGGGCACGTTCATGGGCAGTCGGATAGTTCCGACCGCCGTCCCGGGACAGACGCACCCGAGGCTGCCCTGCGAGCAATCCAGCCAGAGCTGCCCATGCCTGGGCAGCCTCATCACGGGACCGCGAACCGTCGGCCCACGACACGCCGATAAGCGGTACAGACTGGGAAGCGCTAGGGGTAAGAGGGCGTGCATGTACACTGGACGTCATAAGGACCCTTCGTGAAGGTGTCTAGTAGCTCGTCACCCGGTCCCGCCAAGAACTTGGGGTGGAGAGCTAAATAACTTCATGAGAAGGCCCGCCATCGGCGGGCCTTCTCGGTTTAAGAGGCGATGCGGCCGATAGGTAGTTCCTCCGGGCTTTCAATTGTCGAAAGATCAATGCTGGCTAGCTTCTCTGCCACGGCGTTGGCGATGAACTCGCTGGCCGACTGGCCCTGGCCATCTGCAACGGCGAACAGTTTCTCTGCGTCGGCCACAGGGAGCCGAGTGGTCAGAACATGACGGTCGCCTTTAGAGGGGCGCCCTCCGCGCGTGCGTTTCTGAATTGCCATACTCGACAGATTAGTTTCTGAAATAGTCAATAGAGTCAACCTTCTCGGTGTGTCGCTCAGAATCCTTTAGCGACGGCTGCTGCTGCGGCAAGCCAGGCTCGTTGTGGCTGGCTAGGGCGTCGTGACGGATAGGGCCGTTAGCGCGGGATTGTATGGGATTCGAACTACGGCCCTAACTAGGGGAGCGAAGCCGTCTGCGATTCGCTGCACTTCATCGATCCACCTCCTCTCCCTGTGACAAACGCCCCTGGCGGCCTCTTGGTAAAATTGATCTATCTTTGACCGGCGACGTGCTGGCATTGCACCAGTCTAAATCATGTTCGAAACATGTTTCGGCCTGACTCACCCTACTGAGATTACTGAAGGGGGATCTTGTTGTGACGCAAGTGCTGCGATCACTGCCGGTAAGCATTTCCAAGCGGGCCTTCCGTGATGCCTCAACCGCTTTCGAATCCCTGGACCTACCGGGCGGCCTGACGCTGTCTCTCCTCTTGAGCGTGGTCGAGGGGATCCGCGGCAAGCGGATCAGGATAATTGCCACCGATAAACTGATCGGCACTTCCATCTGCGGTCTCTGGCTGCCGGGAGAGAAAGACGAGTGGTTGTTTCATCCTCCGACGCCGTGGGAACTGCAACGTCAGCAGTTCGTCCTTCACGAGCTGGCCCACATGGTGTTGGGACACGACAGGACTCCCGGCGCCGGCACTGTGCTGAAGGCGGGGCTACGAGGGCTGTCACCTGAAATTGTGCGCAGGGCTCTGGCTCGGACCGAGTTTCGAACCGTGGAAGAGGCCACGGCTGAATATCTTGCTGACCTCATGGCTGAGACTCTAAGGTCCGGCCCAGGTGAGCCTGGCGCCTTCGAGCAGGTCTTCGGCTGATGGCGTTCATCGCAGCCGGGCTGATGGTCTCCCTGACGCTCATCGTGATCGCGTACAGAGGCCGGGGCAAGGACAAGAGCATCCTGTGGGCATCCGTTCTGATCTCGATATCGATGGTGCTCAACATCGATCCTGTCTACGTTCTCGTTGATCGCTGGACAAGCGGGAGAAACTACGCGGATCTAGGTGCAAACCTGCTCCTGCTGGTCGGCGTCTACTTCCTGGCCCGGGCCATTCACCGAGCTGCACGGCCGGCGACCGCAGACAGAAAAACGACCTTCGCCGCCTGGGGAAAAGCGGGGCTCGTCCTTGCCGCTTCAGCCACTGCCGCGTTTTTCTTTTTCATAAGCGCGCCCGCTACTTCGACAACCTTCATGCGCGACTATGGGGGACAGTTGGCAGCCGGCCTATATTCAGCCGTCCAGTACCTCTTCGTGGGTGCAGTGATGGCCGCCGCGGGCTGGACCTGCGTGCGCTTTCGTAAGGCCTGGAATACCGGGATCTATAGCGCGGCGTTCGCTCTCATAGGATTGGGCTGCCTGACGGCCGTCCTGTTGGTTATCAACGTACTTCTACTAGACGTCCTTCACGTCTTGGACGAAATGGATGCCATGAATGCCTTGTCCGGTGTCTACGGCCTGCTGAATCCGACCGCCTTTTTCCTTCTATGCACAGGCTTGGCCCTGCCGCCCGCCGGCCGCAGAATCGTCGCGATCTTCGAGACGGCAAAAACCAGCTCCGTTCTTGAGAGCCTAAAGCCCGTCTGGGGCAAGGCTGTCGACGGCAACGCCGGACTCACCCTGGATCTGGGTGTCGTCCCGGCTCGGAAGGACCGCCGCAGCAGCGAGCTGCACCGCATGATCGTGGAAATTCAGGACTCCTTGGCCGGGGACCCCGACGCAAGCAACCGAATCGGCACCGAGGGACTGGAAGAACTTACCAGGGCCTCCACGCACTTAGTGCGGCTTTCATGGCGTCCGCGCTGACGGCCCTCGCGTTGGCGGGGCCGCTGGGCATCTCAACTGCCCTGGCTGGGGCAGTCTGGGCCGGTCGTCATGCCACATCGCCGACGTATATGCGCCGCTACGACATCGTTCCCCTGGCAGTCTCCGATGAATCGATCGAGCTCAGGGCTACGAGACACACCCTTGCGCCGGGGGAGTTCGGTCTCCATCTTTCAACCGGTGGCCCCCCTGCCGTGATCGGATCGATCATTTCCACTGGCGACGGCAAAGTTACACGGCATCTCCTTCATCGTCCAGCAGAATTGTCCTTGGAATCCAAGGGCAGATGGAGTGGCATTGTCGCCGCCGAACCATCTACTGGAGGTGCGGAAGTGACCGAAGTACTTGTCTCGACTCCTCTCGGGCCCGCACCGGCCTGGATGATCGACCGCGGCAGCAGTCACTGGATTATCCACGTCCATGGTCAAGGCAGCGACCGCCGGCAGACCTTGCGCGGAGTCGAAAGCTCCACCGCTCTTGGGCTTAACTCACTGGTTATCTCCTATCGAAATGACGGTGAAGGGCCCCGCTCCCGCGACGATCGATCACATCTGGGCGAGTCGGAATGGCTGGATTTGGAGTCGGCGCTGCGATTTGTCGCGGAACGTGGCGGAACCGAATGCATTGTTTTCGGGTGGTCCATGGGGGCAACTATCGCGCTCAATACCGCCCAGAGATCCGCTTGGGGCACAATGATCAAAGGTATCGTGATGGTCTCTCCGGTCCTGGCATGGCAAGACGTAATGCGGGCCAACGCGCGCCATCAAGGATTACCGAACTGGTTCGGCTCGATAATAGCCAGAGGTCTGTCCACCAGAACACTCAGTCGACTGGTCGGTCTCGAGTGTCCGTTGGACGTTCTCAAGGCTGATCGGGACCGTCTTGAAGGATCCCTAGGTGTTCCGGTTCTGATTATTCACAACACTCGGGACTGGTCCGTTCCCATTGCAGGCTCCCATCGTTTCGCCCAAGCTCACAAAAACTTGGTTGAACTCGTCCTTTTCCACTGCGTCGGCCACACACAGGAGTGGAATTCGGACCGGATAAGGTGGGATATGGCAGTTCGTCGCTGGTATGAAAAGTTGTTTCAGCCGGGCACGGCCGAAGAATATGCCGGCGGCTGACGGCCAACGAAAATTTGAATGGGGTTGAATTTATGGCTGGCGGTGGCACTCCCCGCGACAGGCTGGAACGGGCGGAGACCCTTGCTCGCAAGGTGAATCTGCTCCTCGACGTCGTAGTCGCCGAAGGCGGACAACCTTATGAGTTCGCCAATATTCAGGCAGGTGTGCGCGAACGCGGCTATGAATTGTCCAGAACGCGCTGGTGGCGGATTCGCTCCGGTGAGTCGCCCGAGGCCGTCCCCAAAGAAGCTCTAGTAGCCTTGGCCAAATTCTTTGAAGTAGATCCGGCTTACCTCACGGATGAATTCGGTGAACTCCCGGAACGGATCGAGAAGGAGTTGCAGCTCCTTCAGAAGATGCGCCGAAATAGGCTCAAGAACATCGCAGCCCGAACCCTCGGAGACATTGACAGCAAGACCCTTGAGGCGATCAATGCCCTGCTCGACGACGTTGACTCGTACGAAAGGAATGATCCCAAAAGTAACTGAAACATGTCTGAAACATGTTTCGAAACTGCTATCGTGGATTTATGCCCACCCAGCCCAGCCCCGGTAGCTACTGCGCCCCAGAACGCTGCGGAGCGGCTTTTAACCAGGATGGATTAGCGGCCCTCAACGAAGTTGACGTACTCCTCCGCCAGTTCGCGGAGCCTGGCGGAGTGAACCGCATAGACCACCTCCCGGCCGTGGCGCATGCCCTCCGGAGGGTCGGTATGCACCAGCCCGGCCTTGGCGAGCGAGTCGAGGTGACGATTCAGACTGGGTCGACTGATGGAAAGTGCGGCCTGCAACTTGCCAATTGCCGATGGGCCGAGAAGCGACAACTGGCGCACGATTTCGGCTTGGGCCCTGCTGCCCATGAAGCCGATTGCCACCTCAACCTCCGGCGGGAGTATGGGTCGGATCAGGCTAGGCATAGGACTATCTTGCCTGATCCCGTGAGGAAACGGGGGTTCCCTTGCAATCCGCAGTCTATTACTAAATGATAGAGTTACTGACGGATGAGGGGAATCATGAAACCGAAAGCACTTACCGTCGGAGCGGTTCTTCTGGTTCCCATGCTCGCTTTTGCACTGATCTTGTCGATCATCCTCACGTTCGGTTCAACTCCTGCGGCCGCATGTGGCCCTGCCGAGAAGTCTGTCGACGTCAAGAATCTTCCCCAGGTCCCTGGCTACTCGGCCGATCAGCTCTCCCACGCAGCGGTCATCATCAACGCCGGCAAAGCACTCCATATGTCGCTGAAGGGGCAGGCCATCGGCGTCATGACCGCCATGGGTGAATCCGGTCTGCAAATACTCGACAAGGGCGATTCAGCCGGCCCTGATTCGCGCGGGTTGTTCCAACAGCGCGCCAACGGCGCATGGGGCTCCTATGAAGACCGGATGAACCCCACGACCTCAGCCGCCAACTTCTTCAAAGCCCTCCAAAAAGTACCCGGCTGGGGGACTCTGGAACCGACCATTGCAGCCCATAAAACGCAGGCGAACGCGGACCCCTACCAGTACGAAAAGTTCTGGCCCGGAGCCGTCACCCTCGTCAGTGCCCTGGCCAATGTGAAATCCGCTGATATCGGATGTCTGCCCAACACCGGATCATCCGGCGCAGGCAACGATTATCCGTGGGCAACGTCCCCGATCAATACCGGAAACCCCGCCACCCACTTCAATTTCCGCGAATGCGTGGACTTCGCATGGTTCCGCTTCATGCAGCAGGTAGGGACCCCCAATCCGCCGTACAAGTTCGACAGCCTGGCCGTCCAGCCAGGAAGCGCCCTGACGTGGAAGGCAGCGTGGGACAGACAGGGATGGCCCTCCGGCCACACTCCGAAGGTGGGCGCCATCATCTGGTACGCACCAGGGGTCGGCGGGGCCGGAGTATCCGGCCACGTCGCCGTGGTCAAAGCCGTCAACGCAAACGGAACCGTGCTGGAAGAGGGCTACAACATGCTCCCGGACGCGGACCACGCCTACTACACCCGAACCATTCAGACAGAGACAGCAAGTGCCTACCTCTACATTCCAGGTAAGGACTAAGCAATGAGAAAAACACCCCTAATGGCTGCCACCGCCATAGCAATCCTGCTCTGTGCATCCTGTTCCCAAGCCAGCACCGGAGGCTCGGAAAAACAGCCCGTCATCTCTTCCCCTGCCGTGAGCAGGGTCCCGCCTTCCCTCAGTGCCAATGGAGGCCCACAGGCCCAACCATCGGCCAACCCCACCGTCACCAAACCCACTTGGGCCCCAGGGGATGAGGACGCAGCCAAGAAAGTAGCCCTGGAAGCCATGACGGACTTCGCCCGTCCACGCGTGGATAAAACTCGGTGGGCCAACGACTTCGCCCGTTGGCTCGCTCCGCAGGCCACAGCCGACTATTCGGGAGTGGACCCCGCCAACGTCCCGGTATCCAAAATCACGGGCCCACCGACCCTGACCGTGGACAAGTCCAACGGATTCGGCGTGATAGCCGCCGTCCCCACGAACATCGGGACCTATACCGTCCAACTCCTGCGCGCCTCCCAGGAAGCGCCATGGAAGGTCAACCGGATCACTCCGCCGGTCTAGGACCTTTCGACCATTCACCCCACGAAGCAAAGGAAGAACGCCATGGTTCTCAACTCAACAGACGTGCCGGCTTTCCCCAACATCCGGGCCATTGTCCGAGACAATGGCACGGCCGAAGTCGTCGTTGCCGGCAACACCCGGCACGTCGAGGAATCCGACAGCGTGGCCGTACTCCGGGAAAATGCCCTCGCTCTCGTCGTCGGGGAGGCTAGGACCCTGAGCCGCCCTGTCCGGGTCCAGATCGAAGATCCCGAAGGGCACGGCGAACTGTTTGTCAGCCCCGACGGCACCCGGCAGTCCGTGAGCTACACACCGAGGTCCACCCGCCGCAGGGCAGAAGCCCCCGTGGCTCCTGCCCTGGAGGCAGCACAGCCCGTAGTCATCACGCAGGCCCCGGTTCCGGCCCCCTTTTCTGAACAGGCCCTCGCCGTGACAGGGGGAGCGGAGGAACCTCAGGTTCAAACGCTGACGCGGCGGAGCCTGAAAGACACCTCGTTTCTGGTCAGCGCGCCGGTGCTGGAACCGGCCACCCAGGGCTGGCGGGGAACACTCACGCGCCTGGGATTGCGCATGGATCCCTCGGCGCAGGAGATGGCCGAACGGGAGGACATCCGCACGGTCAGCCAGCACTGGCCCGGCCCCCGCACGATCGCCGTGGTGAACCGCAAGGGCGGGGCGAACAAGACACCGACCGTGGTGATGCTCTCGGCCATCCTCGCCCGCTACAGCGGCGCCGCGACCATCGCGTGGGACAACAACGAATCTCAGGGCACGCTGGGGTGGCGGACCGAAAAGGGTGCCCACGACAACAGCGTTCTGGATCTGATCGATTCCTCCCAGACGCTGCTTTCCCCGTCCACGAACGCGGCCGAAATCGCCAAGTTCGTCCATCACCAGACGGCCGACAAGTTCGATGTCCTGCGTTCGGATGAAAACGAGGAGGGTGATCACGAAGTCACCGCCGAGGAAGTGGATATCGCCCACCAGGTCGTCACCCGGTACTACCGCTTCGTCGTGATGGATTCGGGCAACACGGCGCGGGCCGCGAACTGGCGGCGGATGATCGATCACACCAACCAGCTCGTCGTCCCCGTCACTGCCATCGAGGACCGCGCCGAAGCCGCCCGGCTGACGCTGCAGACACTGGAATCCCGGGGAGGCCACTACGCGGAGCTGGCCCGCAACGCCGTCGTGATCGTCTCCGAGTCCACCGACGCCAAACGGAGCATGGGCGCGGATGCGCTCAAACGGGCCAAGGACGAAGCGCAGCGGATCGCGGACGGCTTCGCCCCCTACGTCCGGTCAGTTGCGCGGATCCCGTACGACCCGGCCCTGGTCAACGGACCCATCCGCTACGAGGCCCTACAGCTGGCCACGCAGCGGGCCTGGCTGGCGGCCGCGGCCGCCGTCGCCACCGGCTTCTAACTACTCCACGCCACACCGACCGAAAGGAGGAAACATGAACCAGTCATTGAACCCGTGGCTCACCAGCCCGGCCACCTACTCAGATTCCCCTGACGCTGTTGCTGGGGCCTATTTGCCGCCTGCCGCGAGGATCAGCGCGCCGTTGCTGGGGATGGTCGAACCGGACGCGGCAGACAGGCTCGGCCGCCGCGCCGTGTCCGGCACGGCCACGGCGTGAGTCACGGGTGTTCATGGGGGAGCGGGTGAGAGCCGCCTAGCCGGAATCCTGGAGAGCGCGCGCGCGACAGACCATGCATGGCCCGTCCACGAAGACGCCTACGGCAAGCCATCCGTGTTGCTTGTGTGTCGGTCGGACATGCGGGGGTTGAAGGCCGCCCGGGGCGCCCTCATTCAGTGGGCCTCCGGTGCCGCCCCTGCCGTTGACCTGCTCGGCCTCGCGATCCTGGCCGACGCACCTGGCAAACTCCCCAAGCCCTTGCGGGAGTTCGCCGCCTTGGTCGGCGGGGGTGCACCACGGCTCTGGATGCTCCCGTGGGTCGGATCCTGGCGCCTGGGCGACACTACTGCCGGGCCGCCGGGACCCGACTACCAGCGCTTCGCCAGTGACCTCGCGGCCCTCACCACCTAACCCCGAAGCGCACAACAGCTTCACCCACCGAAAGGTCTCATCTTGCCGAACATCTTCTCCCGACTTCCACTCAGTGTTATCCCGACCCCGACGCCCACCGTCCCGGAGCAGGCCAAGGGCCTGTTGACCGTCCTGAACTGGGCCTCCGGCATCGGTCTGGTCCTTGGCGTCCTGGGCGTGATCATCGTCGGCATCGGTATGGTCATCCAGCTGCGCCGCGGCGAGGGCGGCGAGTCCATCGGCAAGCTCGGCTGGGTCGTGGCCGGCTGCATTATCATCACCGGCGCCTCGGGCATTGTCCGCGCATTCGTCTAACCCGACTACTGGAGGTTCATCATGAGCGAATCCACCCAAAGCACCACCGAACACAATCCGCTGACCAAACCCGGATTCATCATCTCGGCCGTCCTCGTGGTCGCACTGATCGCCGCCGTCGTCGTCATCTTCCTCCTTCCGAAGGGCGACGGCAGCGCACAGCCGGTGCCTTCCGCCTCCCAGGGCAGCGCCTCAGCAGCACCCACCAAATCTGCCGACGCCGCAGGGAAAAGCGTCTGCGGTCCCCCCTCGACGTCGGAGACAGCGCTCGGGACCGCACCGACATCCAACTGGGAGCTCGTGGGTACCATGGCCGCGCCTAACGATCCGGAGGTCGGGCCCGGGAAGGTCGACGATCAGGGTATCCGGTCCTGCTTCGCCCATTCCCCGCAGGGCGCTCTCTACGCATCAGTGAATCTCTGGGCACTGGGGAGCGACCCGTCTAAAGAGCGCGCAATCGCAGAGCAACTCGTAGCCAAGGGCCCGGGGCGCGACATCGCGATGGCTGCCAAGCCGTCAACTGCCAGTACCGCCACAGGAGTAAAGATTCAGGTGGCCGGATTCAACGTCTCCTACTCGTCTCAGCAGGCCGTCGTGCAGCTAGCTTTCCGCGCCAACACGGGGGCCATCGCTGCCGTGCGGACAACCCTCGTATGGCAGAACGGCGACTGGAAGGGCCTCGTCTCTGACTCGGACGGGAAGCCGCTGGAAGAGCCTTCACAGGTCAGTGATCTGTCGCGCTTCATCCCTTGGAGCGGGGCATGAAACCAGCATGGAATCCCGTGGGGGATTGGGTGTCCGGGCTGGCGGACGACGCCATTGGCAATCTGGCCAAGTCCATCATGGAGGGCATGAGCCAGATGGTGGCCACGTTGTCCACGTTCTGGGTGAGCATGCCGACGGCAAACCTTGCTTCGGGGGACGGGGTGACGCCGAGCCCTGTCGTGGGCTTCATCAATTCCGAACTCGGCTACTGGACGCTCGCGCTGGCTGTTCTGTCCGTTATTCTCGGCGGCACGCGGATGATCTGGGAGCAGCGCGGGGCACCGTTGAAAGACCTGCTCCGGTCCCTGCTCACCCTCACGCTCGTGTCCGGGCTCGGGCTGGCGGTGATCTCCATTCTCGTGATCGCGGCCGACGCGTTCTCCGCCTCCATCATTGACCGCGCCACGGACGGCAACGGCTTCGCCGCAGCGATGGGCCTTCTGGTGATGACGAACCAGGCCGGGGTCGGGGTCTTCATCCTGATCATCCTGGGCCTGGTGGGCCTGATCGCCTCACTGGTGCAGATCGTCCTCATGATCGTCCGCGGCGGCATGCTGGTAATCCTGGCGGGCATCCTGCCGACCACGGCGGCCTTCACCAACACGGAGATGGGACGGCAGTGGTTCCAGAAAGCCGTCGGCTGGACCATCGCCTTCATCCTCTATAAACCCGCCGCGGCCGTCGTCTACGCGGTCGCGTTCAAGCTCATGGGATCCTCCACCGGCCGGGACGTGCTGCTGTCCTCGATCACGGGTTTCGCCCTGATGGTCGTGGCCCTGCTCGCGCTTCCGGCGCTGATGCGGTTCGTCACTCCGATGGTTGGAGCTGTTGCTTCCGGTTCCGGCGGCGCAGCGGGGGCCGTTGCCGGGGCGATGGCTACCGGTGCGGTCTCGATGGGGCGCTCCGGTGGCGGACGCGGTAATGCGTCCCCCACACCGGCCAGCCAGCCCGGGCAGACGGGCGCCAGTGCCCAGGGCAGCAAGGGTGCCGGCGGCAGCAGCGGCGGCAACGCCAAGCCCTTCCCAGCCTCGACAGGACCCGGAGGAGCCCCGGGCAAGGGCGCCACCGGCAGCGCCGGTACGGCATCAGCCGGGGCCGGTGCGGGCACCGCCGGAGCCGGGGCAGCATCGGGTGCAGCGAAAGCCGCCGGACCCGCCGGGCTCGCCGTCGCCGCAGGAGCACAAGCAGCGTCCAGGGCCGGCCAGGCCGCACAACAGACCGCGCAGGATTCAACCCGGCACGATTCACCACAGGAGGGCCCCAGTGGCAGCAATTAATACCGAATACAAGGAACCGTCCTACGGGAACTGGCGTGTTCCCCGCTCCGCCGGGCTGGGAAGCCTGGGCGCGATCGGCACCGGCATTGTCATGACCGGTCTGTTGGCCGGCATCATCACCTTCGCCATCTGGGGCCTGCTGCCGGGCCTGAGTGTCCTCGCCGTCGCCGGTCTGTTGGTGCTTTTGCTGACGGTCAAGGACAAGCACGG
>JBBRKU010000014.1:0-12202 GCA_038231735.1 Actinomycetales bacterium
ACCTGCGCGTCGGATTCGCGCAGGTACAGCGGGGCGCTGCCGGGCAGCGGCACGCCTTTTTGCAGTACGACGGCGGCGGCGAGTCCCAGCGACGACGCAGCGGGTTGCGCCTGGGCGAAGCCAGGGACCACTGTGCAGCCGTGCGCCTCGAGGGTGTCTGCATAGAGGCCGGCGCCCTTGCCGTAGACCGGCAGCGCGGGAACATCTGCGGCCGGACCAACATGCGGACCGTCCAGCAACGCGCCATCCCACGCATAGCGGGCCCAGTAGACCTCCTTGCGCCGCGCATCGGTGGCGATCACAAAGTCCCCGCCCGTGTGAAGAGGGCCAGCGGCGATGTCCACGGCGACGGCCGCGTTCTTGTAGGTGGCGGCCAGCACATCCCAGGCCAGCGCGTCCAGGCTCATCATCCCGTGCAGCGGCACGTTCCAGGCAAAGCTGAGCGTGCGGGCCATCGCGATGCCGGAACGCAGCCCGGTAAAGGGGCCCGGCCCGACGCCGACGACGATCGCGTCCAGCTCGGGTCCCTGGGAGACCGGATCAGTGAAGAGGGAGTCGATGCCGGGAGCCAGGACCTCGGCGTGGCTGCGGGTGTCCTCGGTGGCGAAGACGGCAACAACTTTGGCCGGCCCATCGTCCACGGCGGAAATCAGCGCGGCGCTGGCGATGGCCGAGGTATCGATGGTGAGGATTCGCACTGGTCCAGCTTATTCCACGGTTTCGGCGAGCACGGAAAGGTCCGTCCCCTGCCAGCGCGAGCCCACGGCGCTGATCCGCAGCACCCGGGGCTCATCCTCATCTTCCTCCGCGTCCGCGGCGGGCAGGCCTTCGCCGAACCAGCCGTCCTGCGCACCCCCGTCGGGCGGCGCACCGCCGCCGGGCAGCGCACCCCCGTCTGGCAGCGCACGGCCGTCGGGCAGCGCCACGCCGCCAGTGGCGCGCTGCAGCTCCACCTCCAGCCTGCTCTCCGCCAGATGCTCCACCCGGCCGCTGCCCCACTCGACGACGGTCACTGCGGTATCCAGCGTGTTCTCAAGGTCGATGTCATCGACCTCGCCCGCGGACCCGAGCCGGTAGGCGTCCACGTGCACCAGATACGGTCCGCCCGGGTTGGGCCCGTCCACCAGGTTCGGATGGACCCGAACCAGCACGAAGGTGGGGGAAATAATGCCTGCCCGCACACCCAGCCCGCGGCCCAGACCCTGGGTGAAGGTGGTCTTCCCGGCGCCCAGCCCGCCGCTGAGGACCAACAGGTCCCCGGCCCGGAGCAGCCGGCCCAGCCGTTCCGCCAGCGCCTGAGTGGCGGCAGGGGTGGGCAGCCGGAATTCCCAGCGGCGGCTCCCCGCAGATCCTCCCGTCGACCCTCGTTCAGGCCCGGACCCCACTGGACCCCTCACCGGGCATCCTCCGGCGGATCCTCGTGTAGATAGGACCGCGGAACGCGCCCGCTGATCCGGGTGACGATCTCATAGTTGATGGTCCCGGCAGCGTCGGCCCAATCATCTGCGGTAGGGCCGCCGTCGTCGCCCGTTCCGAAAAGCACAGCCTCCGCGCCCAGCACCGAGGTGCCGCCGGCCACCGAAGCGTCGGTGCCCAGGTCCACCACCATCTGGTCCATCGCGATGCGCCCCACCACGGGATAGGTTTTGCCGCCGATCCGGACCGGGCCGCCGGTGGCCACCCGCGGCACACCGTCCGCGTAGCCCAGCGGGATCAGGCCCAGCGTGCTGGGCGCGTCGGTGCGGTAGCGCAGGCCGTAGGAAACCCCCTGCCCGGCCGGGACGTCCTTACACTGCGCCACCCGGGTGCGCAGTGTCATGGCCGGTTTCAGGCCCAGTTCCGCGGAGCTGGTGCCGCTGAACGGGGACAGGCCGTAGATCCCGATGCCGGCCCGGACCAGGTCAAAGTGCGTGTCCGGCCGGGAGAGCAGCGCCGGGGTATTGGCCAGGTGCCGCACCTCCAGGTCCGCGCCGGCATCCTCGGCCACCGCGACCGCGTCCCGGAACCGCTCCAGCTGCTCATCCGTCTCGGCCCGGCGCGGCTCATCCGCCACGGCCAGGTGCGAGAAGATTCCGACGACGCGCAGCAGGCCCTGGTCCTGGTGCTCCATGGCCGCCCCGACCAGCGAATCCCAGAGCGCGGCCGGACTTCCGTTGCGGCCAAGGCCGGTGTCGATCTTCAGGTGCACGCGCGCCGGACGCTCCTGTTCCCGGGCAGCCGCGGCGATGTAATCCAGCTCCCAGCCGGAGGTGGCCAAGTCGATCCCGGCCGCCAGCGCGGCCCCGAAGTCGCTCGAGGGGGTGTGCAACCAGGCCAGGACCGACGCCTCGATGCCCGCTTCGCGCAGCTGCAGCGCCTCCGAAATGTGCGCCACGCCCAGCCAGGCGGCACCGGCCTGCAGCGCGGCCTTGGCCACCGGAATCATGCCGTGCCCGTAGGCATCGGCCTTGACCACCGCCATCAGTCTGGCCGGAGAAGCCACGGCGCGCAGCGTCCGGACATTGTCCCGGATGGCGTCCAGGTCTATCAGGGCTTCGCGTTCGGGTAGGAAGGGCTGCTCGGTTGGAATCACTGTCCCATTTTAGACGGTCCCATTTCACGCATCCGATTGGTGGGCAATGGTGGCGGTTGCCCGGCGAACGGCCTCCAGCGGCACGTCCACGATGACGTCCTCGAGGAAGGCATAACGCCGCAGCCACTGCTTGCGCACGCCCTCCCGGGCCGCGTTCATTCGGTGCCACCAGTCCGAAATATCGCCCCAGCCGGGTGCCGCCAGGGACCCGCCCACCTGCTGGACGGCCAGCGAGGCGCACAGGTTGGCGAAGCTGAGCCGGTCGGCCAGTTTCCAGCCGGCCAGGCAGCCGACCACGAACGCCGCCCCAAAACAATCTCCAGCGCCGGTGGGGTCATAGGCATTCACGGGCAGGGCGGGCACCCACTCCTCCTCCCCGGTGATGGAGTCCACCGCCAGCGCCCCCTGCGCACCCGCTGTCACCACGGCGACCGGCACCCGGTCCGCGAGCGAATACAGCGCCGCCCACGGATCCTCCGTCCGGGTGAAGGCCATCGCCTCAGTGGCATTGGGCATGAAGGCGTGGAAGTTCTCCAGATTCGCCAGCGTCCCGGTCGACCACCGCTCAGTGGGGTCCCAGCCGACGTCGCCGAACAGCAGCGTGCCGTTGCGGTGGGCGGCGAGCGCCCACGGCTCAAGCTCCTCCTCCAGCGTGACGACGGCGGCACGCGCGGACGGCGGCGGGTCCCCGATCAGCTCCGAGGCGCTCAGCGGGGACGGATGGCCGTGCGTGACCATCGAACGGTCCTTGTGCACGGACAGGGAAATGGTCACCGGGGAATGCCAGCCCCGGAACCGCTGCGACAAGGACAGATCCACATGCTCCTGTCCGGCCAGGATCTCCCAGTTGTAGTCGCCGTAGCCATCGTCGCCGAAGGCCGCGGCCAGGGTCGTGTTCAGGCCGAGCCGGCTCGCGGCGATGGCCTGGTTCGCCACGCCCCCGGGGCAGGATCCCATTCCCTCGGACCAGATCTCCGTTCCGGGCCGCGGCAGTTCCGCCAGGCCGGTGAAGATGATGTCCAGGAACACGGATCCGGTCAGGATCAGGTCAAACCGCGGCGCTGCCGGCCCCCGCTGGCTGGCCAGCGGGTCAAATCGGTGCGCGGGAGTCTGGCTCTTGCCCATGTACGGCACCTTACTGTACGGCACAATAAATGTATGCGGACAGCGGCTTTAGCCAACCTTTCCAAAACGTCCCAAGCGGCCATGGGGACCTTCCGGTGCGCCTAGCGCTGCTGGGCGGCGGCGGCTTCCGCGTCCCGCTGGTCTACCGGGCCCTGGCCACCGCCCCGTACGCCGGCCTGATCACCAAGCTGGCGCTCTACGACCCGGATGCGCTGAGGCTCGCAGGGATCGAGCGGGTGCTCCGGTCCATGCCCGGCATCGCCGAGCCGCCCCGGCTGCAGATCTTCACCGAACTCGAGCCGGCGCTGGCGGGTGCGGACGTAGTCTTCGCGGCGATCCGGGAAGGCTCGACGGCGGGCCGGGTGCTGGATGAAAAGGTGGCCCTTGAGCTCGGGGTGCTGGGCCAGGAAACCACCGGCGCCGGCGGGATTTCCTACGCGCTGCGTTCCATCCCCCGGATGCTGGAGGTGGCGGAGCTGATGCGGCGGATTTGCCCGTCGGCCTGGCTGATCAACTTCACCAACCCGGCGGGCATGGTGACCGAGGCCCTGGAGCCCGTGCTGGGAAAGCGGGTGATCGGGATCTGCGACTCCCCCATCGGCCTAGTGCGCCGGGCCGCCCGCGCGGCGGACTTTCCCCTGAGCGCCGGCTCGCTGGCGGGCGTGGACTACGTGGGACTGAACCATCTGGGCTGGCTGCGCGCGTTGAGGCACGACGCCGTCAACCAGCTGCCGGCGCTGCTGGACTCCCCGGAGCGGCTGGGCGGTTTCGAGGAGGGGCGGCTCTTTGGCCCCGAACTGCTGGGTCTGCTGGGCTGCATCCCCAACGAATACCTCTTCTACTACTACAACCGGGGCCAGGCCATGGCCGGCATCCGGGCGGCCGCGCAGACCCGCGGGGAATCGATCGACTCCCAGCAGGCCCAGCTGTATCCGCAGCTCGCCGCCGCCGGGCCGGATGCTTTTGGGCTGTGGGAGGCGGCCCGCCGGTCCAGGGAAGCCGGCTACCTGGCGGAGGCCCGGGCCTCCGGAGAGGAGCGGGACGAGCCGGACCTGGCCGGCGGCGGCTACGAGCAGGTGGCCTTGTCCGCGATGACCGCACTGCTGACGGGGACCCCCACCGAGCTGATCCTGAATGTGCGCAACGGCGGCACCGTCCCCGCCCTGCCCGTGGACGCCGTCGTCGAAGTCCCCTGCCGGATCGATGCCTCCGGAACCCATCCGCTGCCGGTCTCCACCCCGGACCTGCATCAGCTCGGGCTGATGGCCCAGCTCAAGGCCGTGGAGCGGTCCACCATTGCGGCCGCCACCTTCGGCAACCGGCAGGCCGCACTTCGGGCGTTCACGCTTCACCCGCTGGTGGATTCCGCATCCGTGGCCAGGGACCTGCTGTCGGCCTATGAAAAGGCCTTCCCCGCCCTGCCGAAGATGTGGCGGTAGTACCTGCAGAAGCACCCGGCGGCCCCAACAGGCCGCGCACGCGCAGGCCGCTCACGCTCGCGCCCCGGTCGTCGACCACCGACGGCCAAAAGTGTGCCCCTCGTAGTGGATTCACCAGCGCAATGCGAGAATGCGTATGTCAGCGCGTCACTTCCGGACGCAAGAACCTCGGGGAACCAGGATGGGAGATTGCTGTGCACCAGGTGCGGCGCGTCGCCATGCTGTCCCTGCACACCTCCCCGCTGGCGCAGCCCGGGTCCGGTGACGCCGGCGGCATGAACGTCTACGTCCGCTCGCTGGCGCTGGAACTGGCCGCGGCCGGCATCGGGGTGGAAATCTTCACGCGCCGCAGCTCCCCTAGGCAGGAACCGCTGGTGGAATTGGGCAAGGGTGTGCTGGTCCGCCATATTCCGGCGGGCCCGGCGCGTACGCTGCCCAAGGAAAAGCTGCCGCAGCTGGTCGGGGAGCTGGCTGCCGGCATTGGCGCCGTCCGGGGGTCGCTTCCCAGTGGCTACTTCGATGTTATCCACTCGCACTACTGGATCTCCGGAATGGCCGGGCTGCTCCTGGCCCGCGACTGGCAGCTTCCGCTGGTGCACACCATGCACACGATGGCGCGGGTCAAAAACCAGCTTGCGCCGGAAGGCCACGCCCGCGAGCCGGGGCAGCGTGCGGACGGCGAGCAGCACATCGTCCAGGGCGCCACGCGGCTGATCGCCAACACCACGCTGGAAGCGGCGGAGCTGGAGCGGCACTACAACGGCTGCGAGAGCCGGATCGATGTGATTTCGCCGGGCGTGGACCTGAAGATTTTCAAGCCGGCTTTCCGGGACAGGTCCCGGCAGCAGCTGGGCATCCCGGCGGACGCTTTCCATGTGCTCTTCGCCGGCCGGTTGCAGCGGCTGAAGGGCCCGCACGTGCTGGTCGAGGCCGCCGGGCTGCTGCACCGCCAACGGCCGGACATGGCACTGAAGGTCAGCATCATCGGCTCCCCCAGCGGTTCGGAGGACTACGATCTTGCCCAGCTGGTGGCCGATCACAGGCTCGACGACGTCGTCGCTCTCCTGCCGCCGGTGGCGGCCGCGGAACTGGCCCAGTGGTACCGGTCCGCCGATGTGGTGGCCATGCCGTCGTCGAGCGAGTCCTTCGGTCTTGTTGCCCTGGAGGCGCAGGCCTGCGGTACGCCCGTGGTGGCCACCAACGTTGGCGGCCTGCCGCGGGCGGTCAGCGACGGACGCACCGGACTGCTGGTGGACGGCCGGGAACCCGCGGACTGGGCTGCCGCACTGGAGTCCCTGCACGATTTCCCGCAGACCCGGGCGGACATGGGGCGGGCGGCTTCCGTCTACGCGGAGACGTTCGGCTGGCAGCACACCGCCGAGCTCACCATAGCCAGCTACGACCGGACCCTGGCTCCGTCAGCCCGCGCCTGAACCGGCCCGCCGCCGTCGCCGATTTTTGCGCTGTCCCCGCACCCGGTGCGCCCGGAATCACACCGCAAACAGCCCATGCCCTGGCCCTAAGCCTAATGGCGCCGGAGGCCTCATGCGGCAGCCGGGCCCGCAGGCTTTCCCGCAACTCCCGGCACCGATCCGGGTCCAGGTCCGCGCAGTACGCCGGCGCGGGCCCCTGGCCGCCCAGGAAGGGCCGCCAGACGTCGTCGAAGTTGGTGAATACGGTAGGAACCTCGATCGGGTGCACGTGGACCCCGTCCAGGCCGGCCGAGCGAAACAGCTGAAGCAGCGGATCGGGCTGGCACAGCGGGAAGCGCCGCCCCTCATCCAGTTCGGCCGCCTCCGGGTCCAGCTCCGACGCGGCGTCCCAGAAAAACCGGAGCAGGTCCATGGCCCCGGCATAATCCCAGACATAGCCGGCTATGAGTGCCCCGGCCCGGGCCACCCGCCTCATCTCGGTCAGCGCCTCCAGCGGATCCGGGACGAAATTGAGCAGCAGCGCCGACACCACGCAATCGAACTCGCCGCCGGCCGCGGGAATCGCGGAGGCGGTCCCCACCCGGAACTCGGCCCGCGGATCCGACGCGTTCCGGCCGGCGTCGGCCAGATACCCCACCGACGGATCGACGCCGACCACCCGCGTTGGCTTCCGGGAAGCCAGAATCGCGTGCGTCAGCGCACCGGTCCCGCACCCGACATCGCACCAGGTTTTCGCCTGCCGCTCCGGCAGCCAGCGCAGGAACTCGACGGCGACCGGCCGGCTCCACCGCCCGATGTACTGCTCATAGGCCTGCCCGTCCGCCCACACCTCCGGTCGGGCCATGGAATGCCTCCTCTCGAAGCTGCCCGTCCACTGCGCAACAGGGTTCATTGCGCAAAAGGGGGTACCGTTCTGCGGGGCTACGAGGTCGCGCCCTTGATGATGACGTCGTCGATGTAGCTGTCGCCCATCTGGCGGTCATGTTCGGCTCCGAGCTGCACCGTTGTCAGCGAAGTCGCGATGTCGCTGACCTGGCTGCTGGAGTAGACCTGGTTCCCGTCGAACCAGACCTCGATCGTCGTCGAACCGCCGTTGGGCACAATGTGCACCACCACATGGTGCCAGGAGCTGAGCGGGACGCTCGACGATGTCAGGCGGGTGTAGACCTGCGAGCCCGTTGGTGACGTTACCCGCAACCACAGTTGGCCGTTGCTGTTGTACCGGTAGATGTCCGCAACCGCGGTGGTGCCGGAAAAGATCCGGAAATACGGGACATCGGTGCCCGCCACACCGGCCGTGGTGATGTTGAACCAGCCGTCCGCGTAGACCTCCTTGCTGCCCGCGGGCAGGGGTGTGGAGGTGTCCGCCACGGAGCCCGCGTCCGAGGTCGCGTGCAGGTGCCTGGATAGTCGCTTCATTGCGCGGCCTCCAATCCCTTTAGGTGAGCAGTCGACCCCGTCGGCCGTTACTGTGGCGTTACCGAATTCGTACTGAATGGTAGCTTTTTGGGGATCGGGCGCAGCCTTTAAACGGAACGCGTCCCCACCCGCCGGGCAATAACGGAAGTCATTGCCCCACCAGTGGGGACGCATTGGAAGCGGCGGAAGGTCAGCGCTCCAGGTCGCCGCGGATGAAGGCCTCCACCTTTTCGCGGGCGATGTCGTCCGGGAACTGCTGCGGCGGGGACTTCATGAAATAGCTTGACGCGGACAGGATGGGCCCGCCGATGCCACGGTCAAGGGCAATTTTGGCGGCGCGGATGGCATCGATGATCACACCGGCCGAGTTGGGCGAATCCCAGACCTCAAGCTTGTACTCCAACGAGACCGGGGCGTCACCGAAGTTGCGGCCCTCCAGACGCACGAACGCCCACTTGCGGTCATCGAGCCACTCCACGTAGTCGCTCGGGCCGATGTGCACATTCCGTGTGCCCAGGTCGGCGCTGGTGTTGGACGTCACGGCCTGCGTCTTGGAAATCTTCTTCGATTCGAGCCGGTCGCGCTCCAGCATGTTCTTGAAGTCCATGTTGCCGCCGACGTTGAGCTGGTAGGTGCGGTCCAGGATCACGCCGCGGTCCTCGAAGAGTTTCGCCATGACGCGGTGCGTGATGGTGGCACCGATCTGGCTCTTGATATCGTCGCCCACAATCGGCACTCCGGCCGCGGTGAACTTGTCCGCCCATTCCTTGGTTCCGGCGATGAAGACCGGCAGGGCGTTCACGAATGCCACGCCGGCGTCGATCGCGGCCTGGGCGTAATGCTTCGCGGCCTGGTCTGATCCCACCGGCAGGTAGCAGACGACGACGTCCGCCTTCGCCTCCCGCAGCGCTGCCGCGATGTCGACAACCTTCTCGGTGGATTCATCAATGGTCTCTCGGTAGTACTTGCCCAGACTGTCCAGGGTGGGTCCGCGCTGGACAGTGACGCCGAGGCTGGGGACGTCGGCAATTTTGATGGTGTTGTTTTCGCTGGCGCCGATCGCGTCGGCCAGGTCCAGGCCCACTTTCTTGGTGTCGACGTCGAACGCGGCCACGAACTGCACGTCATTGACGTGGTACTGGCCGAACTCCACATGCATCAGTCCCGGCACAGCCGCCGAAGCGTCCGCGTTCCGGTAGTATTGCACCCCCTGGACCAGCGACGCAGCACAGTTTCCGACACCGACAATGGCAACCCGAATTGGATGAGAAGACACGGAACTCCTTCAGTATTCACAAAGCTGTCCGGCTGCGGCCGCGGAAACGCCGCGACGGCAGGGGACCTGGCGCCCCACTGGCGCCCTTGCAGTCTATCCAACCCCGGCGGGCCGGAAGTTGTTCCGGGCTGCGCAGCGGTTAGCGCTGAGCCCAGAGATTGATATCGGATTCGACGGCGAACTCGTCGATCGCCGTCAGCTCCTCGGGGCTGAAGTCAAGCCGGTTGATGGCGGCCAGATTGTCCTCCAGCTGCTTCACGCTGGAGGCTCCGACCAGGGCCGAGGTCACGGGCGAACCCTTGGGCTGGTCCCGCAGGATCCAGGCAATGGCCATCTGCGCCAGCGATTGGCCGCGCCGGGCAGCGAGGCCGTTCAGGCCGCGCACCCGGGCCATCTTGTCCTCGGTGAGCGACTGTTCGGACAGGAACCTGTCCTTGGCCGCCCGCGAATCCGCCGGAACCCCGTTCAGGTAGCGGTCGGTCAGCAGGCCCTGCGCCAGCGGGGAGAAGGCGATGGAGCCCGCGCCCACCGTGTCCAATGTCTCGTACAGGTTCGGCGAACCGTCCTCGGTCCACCGGTTCAGCATGGAGTAGGAGGGCTGGTGGATCAGCAGCGGCGTGCCGAGTTCCTTAAGGATGCGGGCGGCCTCCAGCGTCTGCTCCGGGGTGTAGGAGGAGATGCCCGCGTAGAGCGCCTTTCCGGAGCGCACTGCCGTGTCCAGCGCGCCCATGGTTTCCTCCAGCGGAGTTTCCGGATCCGGCCGGTGGCTGTAGAAGATGTCCACATAGTCGAGGCCCATGCGTTCCAGTGACTGGTCAAGGCTGGAGAGCAGGTATTTGCGGGATCCCCATTCGCCGTACGGCCCCGGCCACATGTAGTAACCGGCCTTCGTGGAGATGATCAGCTCGTCACGGTACGGTGCGAAGTCGTCGCGCAGATGCCTGCCGAAGTTCGTCTCGGCTGAGCCGTCCGGGGGGCCGTAGTTGTTGGCCAGGTCAAAGTGGGTGACGCCCAGGTCGAAGGCGCGGCGCAGGATGGCGCGCTGCTCCTCGAATTGCTTGTCGTCTCCGAAGTTGTGCCACAGGCCCAGGGACACAGCGGGGAGTTTCAGCCCGCTCCGGCCCACGCGGCGGTACGGCATCGAGTCATAACGGTTCTCGGCAGCAAGATAAGTCATGCTTCGATCATGCCATCCGCACGACGCCGGGCGGGGCACCTGGGTGGTCCTGCGCAACCCACCCACTCGCCGGGGTCGCGGGAAGCCCACGACCGGGCAGTGAACCGTCAGCCCTCTCACACGGTTCCCGCTACCTCGCGGCCATCACCGGACGACGGCGGCGCTGAAGGCGGGCAGTTCAATCCCCCCCTTCGTCAGCCGGACCGCTCCGTGGGTGAACCGGTCCGTGCTGAGCAGCACTTCCCTGGGGCCCGCGGGTGCCCCGGCCGCCGCCGTCTGGTCCAGCGGCAACTCCTGCGCGGTGTCCGCCAGGTTGACCGCCACCGTGACGGAATCCGTCCCCCTGCCGCGGTGAAGTACCAGCCAGCGACCGTCCTCGCTGAACTCCACACGCGTGCTGCCGAAGTCCGGATCGGTGAGGGCCGCCGTCGCCCGCCGCAGCCGGGCCAGCTCCCGGTACAGCTCCAGCAATCGGGCATGATCTCCGTCGCCGGCCTCGGCCCAGTCCAGCTTGGATCGGGTGAATGTTGCGGGATCCTGCGGGTCCGGGACCACGCTCGGGTCCCAGCCCATCCGTTCAAATTCCCGGATCCGCCCCTCAGCGGTGGCCCTGCCAAGCTCGGGCTCCGGATGGGAGGTGAAAAACTGCCAGGGCGTGCCGGCCCCGAATTCCTCGCCCATGAACAGCATCGGGGTGAAAGGAGAAGTCAGGTTCAGGACCGCGGCCACAGCCAGCAGGTCGTACCCCACCTTCACCCCCAGCCTGTCCCCGGTGGCCCGGTTGCCGATCTGGTCGTGGTTCTGGATGCAGACCACCAGCTGCCAGGCGGCCGCCGCGAGGGGATCGATGGGCCGGCCGTGGTGCCGGCCGCGGAAACTGGAATAGGACCCGTCGTGGAAGAACCCGCCGCGCAGCACCTTGGCGAGCGCACCGAGCGAGTCGAAGTCCGCATAGTAGCCCTCGGTCTCACCGGTGATGTTCACATGAACGGCGTGGTGGAAGTCGTCACTCCATTGCCCGGCCAGCCCGTAGCCGTGCGCCGCGCGCGGATAGATCAGCCGGGGATCATTCAGGTCCGATTCGGCCACCAGGAACAGAGCACGGCCAAGCTGCACGGCCAGGGCACCAGTGCGGAACGCGAACTCCTCGAGAATGTGCACCGCCCGGGTGTCGCGGAGCGCATGCACCGCATCCAGCCGCAGCCCGTCCACGTGGTAATCGCGGAACCACATCATCGCGTTCACAAGGATGTATTCGCGCACGTGATCCGAACCCGGACCGTCCAGATTCGGCCCGTCCCCCCAGGTGTTGGCCGCGCCGGGGGCCAGATAGGGGCCAAACCGGGGGAGATAGTTCCCGCTGGGCCCCAGGTGGTTGTAGACCACGTCCTGGATGATACCCAGGCCATGCTGGTGCGCCGCATCCACGAAACGCTGATAGGCCGCGGGCCCGCCGTACTCCTCCTGCACGGCGTACCAGAGCACGCCGTCGTAGCCCCAGTTGTGCTTGCCGTTGAAGGCATTGACCGGCAGCAGCTCGATGAAGTCCACCCCCAGCTGGACCAGATAGTCCAGTTTCCCGATGGCCGCATCGAGGGTCCCCTCCGGCGTAAAAGTTCCCAGGTGAAGCTCATAGATCACGCCGCCGGCCAGCGGCCGCCCCGTCCAGCTGCTGTCTCCCCACGCGTACGCGCCGGCATCAAAGGTGCGCGAGAGCTGGTGGACACCGCTGGGCTGGCGACGGGACCGCGGGTCGGGCAG
>JBBRKU010000015.1:0-11632 GCA_038231735.1 Actinomycetales bacterium
GATGAGCACGGCAACCCGACCGGGGACACCGAGGAACTCACCTGTGATCTGCTGGCCGTCGCCGGCGGCTGGTCGCCCGTGGTGCACCTGCACAGCCAGCGGCAGGGCAAACTGCGCTGGGATGATGAGCTGGTCGGCTTCGTTCCCTCCAGCGTGGTCAAGGACCAGCAGGTCATCGGTGCCGGGCGCGGCAGCTACGCGCTGGAGAACTGTGTGGCCGAGGGCCTCTCCGCCGGCTCGGTCGCCGCCGTCGCCGCCGGCTTTGCCACGGCCGCAGCCGTGGCTGCCGCAACGGCAGCCGCAGCCCGGCCGGCCCAACCGGTAGTCGCCCAGGCGCCCACCCGCGCGCTCTGGCTGGTCGGCGGACTTGAGGGGACGCCGTCGGACTGGCATCACCATTTTGTCGATTTCCAGCGCGACCAGACCGTGGCGGACGTGATGCGTTCCACCGGCGCCGGAATGCGCAGCGTGGAACACATCAAGCGCTACACCTCCATCAGCACCGCCAATGACCAGGGCAAAACCTCCGCGGTCAACGCCATCGGCGTGATCGCGGCCGCCCTTGGGCAGGGAAACGGCAGTGGCGCGGCAATAGGGGAGATCGGCACCACCACGTACCGGGCGCCGTTCACCCCCGTGGCCTTCGCCGCGCTCGCCGGCCGGCAGCGCGGGGAGCTTTTCGACCCCGCCCGGGTCACGTCCATCCAGCCCTGGCATCTGGCCCACGGCGCGGAGTTTGAGGACGTCGGCCAATGGAAGCGGCCGTGGTACTACCCGCAGCCCGGCGAGGACATGGATGCGGCGGTGCTGCGCGAGTGTGCGGCGACCCGCGGCTCGGTGGGCTTCATGGATGCCACCACGCTGGGCAAGATTGAAATCCGCGGCAAGGATGCCGGCGAGTTCCTGAACCGCATCTACACCAACGCGTTCAAGAAGCTCAAGCCCGGGTTTGCCCGCTACGGGGTGATGTGCATGGCGGACGGCATGATCTTCGACGACGGCGTGACGCTGCGCCTGGACGAGGACCGCTACTTCATGACCACCACCACCGGCGGCGCTGCCAAGGTGCTGGACTGGCTGGAGGAGTGGCTGCAGACCGAGTGGCCGGAGCTGGATGTGTGCTGCACCTCGGTAACGGAGCAGTGGACGACCATCGCCGTCGTCGGGCCCAAATCCCGCGCGGTGCTGGCGAAAGTGGCGCCGGAGCTGGAGCTGGGCAGTGCGGACAACGCCGAGGCGTTCCCGTTCATGACCTTCCGCGAGACCGTTCTGGTCTCCGGCGTGCAGGCGCGGGTCTGCCGGATTTCCTTCTCCGGGGAACTGGCGTACGAGATCAATGTTCCGGCCTGGTACGGGCTCAACACCTGGGAGGCAGTGGCCGCGGCGGGAGCCGAGTTCAACATCACCCCCTACGGCACGGAGACCATGCATGTGCTCCGCGCCGAAAAGGGGTACCCCATTGTCGGCCAGGACACGGACGGCACGGTCACCCCGCAGGATGCGGGCATGGACTGGGTGGTTTCCAAGGTGAAGGAATTCATCGGCAAGCGCTCGTACGCGCGGGCCGACGCCGCCCGGACCGACCGCAAGCACCTGGTCAGCGTCCTGCCGGTCGATGGCTCCATCCGGCTTCCGGAGGGCACCCAGCTGGTGGAAAAGGGCGTTTCGGTCAACCCCGCCTACGGACCCGTCCCGATGCAGGGTTTTGTCACCTCGAGTTACCACAGCGCCGCCCTGGGCAGGTCCTTTGGGCTGGCGCTGATCAAGAACGGCCGCAACCGGATCGGCGAGGAGATGGTGGCCTCGGTCGGTGACCGTCTGGTGGACGTTGTCGTAGGAGAAACCGTACTTTTTGATGCTGAAGGGAAGCGCAAAGATGGCTGATACAGCTGAACGAGCAAATGCAGTAATCCGGAGGCTGCGCCGCAGCCCCGCCGCCCACCTGGCGGAGGACTTCGCGCAGGGATCGGTAACCGGGGTCCACGGCGTGTCCATCCGGGAACTGCCCTTCCTGACAATGATCGGCGTCCGGGTTGACCCGGCCTCCGAAGCCGGGCAGCGGATCGGAGCGGTGGTGGGGGGACTGCCGGCCGGCTGCGGCCAGGTCGGGACAAGCGGCGGCGCCATGGACCTGACGGCGCTGTGGCTGGGACCGCAGGAGTTCCTGGTGATCGGCCCGGAGGACACGCACGACGGCGGCCCGGCGGCTTTGCTGTCCGTGTTGGACGAAGCGCTGGCCGGGGATCCGGGACAGGTGGTGGAACTCTCCGCGAACAGGACCACCTTTGAGCTGGCTGGTCCCTCCGCCCGTGCGGTGTTGGAAAAGAGCTGTGCGCTGGACCTGCATCCGCGTGAATTCACGGCGGGGACGGCCGTCAGCACCGAGATCGGGTTGATCCCGGCAGTGCTGTGGAAGGTCGACGAGACGACGTTCAGGGTATTCCCGCGGGCCTCTTTTGCTGATTTCCTGGGCCGCTGGCTGCTCGATGGTATGCAGGAGTTCAACGCGGCAGAGGTGCCCTGATGGCACTGAGTGTGCTGGATCTGTTCTCGGTCGGCATCGGCCCGTCGTCCTCGCACACCGTCGGGCCTATGCGCGCGGCCAAGCGGTTCGCCGACGGACTGGCCGCCTCCGGGCAGCTGGCGGCAACGGTGCGCGTCCAGGCGGAGCTCTTCGGCTCGCTGGGCGCCACCGGCCGCGGCCACGGCTCAGACAAGGCCGTGGTGCTGGGGCTGCAGGGCCAGGATCCGGAAACGGTGGACACGGCGACGGCGGACGATCAGGTGGCCGCGGCGGCGCTGGATGCGCAGCTGCTGCTGGCAGGTGCGCACCGCGTGGACTTCAATTTTGACAAGGACGTGGTGCTGCACCGCCGCAAGGCGCTTCCCGCCCATCCGAACGGAATGACCTTCCGGGCGCTGGACCACGGCGGCGCCGCGCTGCGCGAACGAACGTATTACTCGGTTGGCGGCGGTTTTGTGGTGGATGAGGATGCCGCCGGTGCTGACCGGATTGTGGCGGATACCACCGTGCAGCCCTACCCGTTCACCACCGGGGCACAGCTGCTGGATCATTGCGCCAGGAACAATATGTCCATCAGCGACGTGATGCTGGCCAACGAGCTCGTCTGGCGCAGCGAGGCCGAGCTGCGCCAGAAGCTGCTGCATATCTGGTCAGTGATGCAGGAATGCGTGAACAACGGCTGCGCCAGCGAGGGGATCCTGCCGGGCGGCCTTAAAGTCACGCGCCGGGCGCCGGGGTTGTTCCGCGACCTGCAGGCCCCGGAAGACTCCTCGGATGCGCTGCGGGCGATGGAATGGGTCAATCTCTTCGCGCTGGCCGTCAACGAGGAAAACGCCGCCGGCGGCCGCATTGTCACGGCCCCCACCAACGGCGCGGCCGGGATCATTCCGGCGGTGCTACACTACTACCGCAAGTTTATCCCCGGGGCCAACGACGACGGCGTGGTCCGGTTCCTGCTGACCGCGGCCGCCGTCGGCATCCTGTTCAAGATCAATGCCTCCATCTCCGGGGCCGAGGTCGGTTGCCAGGGCGAGGTCGGATCGGCCTGCTCGATGGCGGCTGCCGGACTGTGCGAGCTGTTGGGCGGCACCGCGGTCCAGGTCGAAAATGCGGCCGAGATCGGCATCGAGCATAATCTCGGACTGACCTGCGACCCGGTGGGCGGCCTGGTCCAGATCCCGTGCATCGAGCGCAATGCGATTGCCAGCGTGAAGGCCATCAACGCCGCCAGGCTGGCGCTGCACGGCGATGGCAGCCAAAAGGTCTCGCTGGACAAGGCGATCAAAACCATGCGGGAAACCGGGGCGGACATGATGACCAAATACAAGGAAACCTCACGCGGCGGCCTGGCCGTGAACGTGATCGAGTGTTAGGCAATGACCATGACCAGCGTTGAACATGTGCTGACCCTGGACTGCGCGGAGACCCCAGGCATCGTCCATGCCGTTTCCGGCTTCCTGCTGGAACACGGTTGCGACATTTTGGATAACCACCAGTTCGGCGAACGAAGCCAGGGTCACTTCTTCATGCGCGTCCACTTCGTCTCCGAGGGGGATGCGGCCACGGCGGAAGCCCTGCGTGCGGCCTTTGCGCCTCTGGCCGAGCGCTACGGCATGAGCTGGCAGCTGCATCCGCACGGGGCCAAGCGCCGGGTGCTGATCATGGTCTCCAAGTATGGTCACTGCCTCAACGACCTGCTCTTCCGCGCCCGCAGCGGCGAGCTGCCGGTGGAGATCGTGGCGGTGGTTTCCAACCATACGGACCACCAGGGCCTGGTGGAATGGCATTCTATTCCTTTCTTCCACGTACCTGTCACGGCCGCCATCAAACCGGCTGCCGAGGCCAGGCTGCTGGAGCTGGTGGAGCGCCTGGATGTGGAATTGGTGGTGCTGGCGCGCTATATGCAGGTGCTCAGCGACTCGCTCACGAAGGAGCTTGGGGGCCGCGCGATCAACATCCACCATTCCTTCCTTCCCAGCTTCAAGGGTGCCAAACCGTACCATCAGGCCTACGCCCGCGGGGTGAAAACCGTGGGCGCCACCGCGCACTATGTCAACAGTGAGCTGGACGAGGGGCCGATCATCGCCCAGCAGGTGGTCGAAGTCGATCACACCTACAGCCCCGACGACCTGGTCGCCGCCGGCCGGGACACCGAGTGCAAGGCGCTCAGCAACGCGGTCAAGTGGCACTGCGAAGGACGCGTTATTCTGCAGGGCAACCGGACCATCGTGCTGCGCTGAGGTCAGGGCAACGTTCGGTTGTTTCGGCTCGGCCCGGGGCTGCGGCCCTACCGCCCTGCGCGGTAGGGAAGCTGGTGGGTCAGCCTGGCTGCCATGTGCAGGCAGGCCAGCCGCCCCGTGCCCCGCGGGTCCCCTCCGACCAACCAAAAGATCCGCTGCAGCCGGTTGTGCAGGGACTGCCGTTCCAGATGCAGCGCACGGGCCGTTTCGGCCGTGTTGCAGCCCAGCGACAGCCACGTCTCCAGCGTTTCCACCAGCCGGGACCCCTTCTGCTGGTCGTGGCGGAGTAATTCACCCACCTGCTCATCGACGAATTCCTCAATAAGCTCCGGCGCCAGGTTCCGGGCCGTCAGCCGTTCGATGGCGAGAGCTTCGGCATCGGTGACCTTCCCGCGCTGGGGGAGCGCCGTCGTTACGTCCAGGCTCAGCCGCGCCTCGGCCAGCGACCGAGGGGCGGAGGTGACCCCGTAGGCCGCGGGGCCGACGGCGAAGGTTACCGGGTTGTCATCCGGGCCGGCAGAGAGCTCGGCAAGCAGGGCGTTGCGCGAGGACCGCACTCCGCCCGGGTCCAGGCTGACCAGCGCAACAAACTGGTTCTGGTCCACGTAGACGACCAGGTGGCGGGCCCGGCGCCGGAGCAGCTGTTCAACGGATCCCTGCCGTTGGGCGCCGCCAAGCACCCGTCCCACCGCCGTGCACATCGGTGCCTGCGGGTCGACGCCGGCGGCCACCGCGAGCTGGACCAGCCGGGAGCCCCTTTCCCCGGCCACGATGGCGCGGATCAGTTCCCCGCCGCCAACTTCCCTCAGCGTCGGCGCCTGGTATTTCAGCAAGGCCAGTGCCAGCACATCGATGCCGCGCTCGCCCACGGCGCGCGCGAGTTCACGGTCGCCGCCTGGCTTGGGCACAATGCGTAGCTGGGCGCCGACGATGCCGCGCAGCGGAATGTCGAGGTCGATCGGCTGCCCGTCGTCGTGCTCCTCAACCGGTCCGCTCCCCTCATCTCCGATCTCCTCGTCTCGGCGCGCTTCCCCTCCGGCGGACTCGAGCACCTGGCCGGCCCGGTTAAGCAGCGCCACGTCGGCGTCGAGCTCGCGCGCGATCGTCGTCAGCAGGGCCGCCAGACTGCCGCCGTTGGCGAATTCCTCGGCCAGTGCGTGGGAAAGGGCTTCGGAGCGCTGCAACCGTACGACCGATTCGCTCACCAGCGCGCTGTTGATGGCCTCCGCCACGGCCACGAACGGGACCACCTTGCGCAGCTCGATCAATGGCAGGCCGTATTCCTCGGCGGCCTCCACCAGATCGGCGGGCAACTCCGGAAGCGCCCCTCCCGTCTCAACGGCCACCGCGGCGACCTTCCGCTCGGCCAACGCCCTGATATAGGCCCTCCGGTCTTCGGCCGGGATCACAGCCAGGCCGCCGCCACCGGTCAGGAGCAGTTCACCACCGCGCAGCAGCGGGGCAATGTCCAGCACCTCGCTGGAATGCACCCAGCGCACGTGCGCCGCGGCGGCGGAGCGTGCTCCGGCGCGGATAGTGGGATCCGCGGCCGCCAGCGTGCGGTGCTTGAGGACTTCACTCAAATCCATTGACATGACACTGTGTCCGTTCAGGAGGGAATCTGCTTGACACATACTATCTTGTTGTCTGTGATCTGGCGCACATAACCTTGGGGTATCCCATTCCAACCGGAGGTTTCCCATGAGAGACAACCACGCCGTGGCCCCACTTGCCGCGACGGATCCGCCGTCGTCGGCCGTCGACGTCGAGCAGAACCTGCAACCCATCCCGGAGTCGTCCCGCACACGCAGCGTATCGGGCCAATTCTGGATCTGGGCCGGGGCCAACCTGGCCCCGATCAACTGGGTCCTCGGCGCCCTGGGCGTCCAGCTCGGTCTAGGTTTTGCCGATACCGTCATCGTTCTGGTGGTGGGGAACCTGATCGGCATGGCGCTCTTTGGTCTTTTCGTGCTGTTGGGGCAGCGCACGGGGGCCACCGGCATGGTGTTGGCCCGGGCGGTCTTCGGTCGCCGCGGGAACTACCTGCCCAGCGCCATCCAGGCCGTTCTGGTCATCGGATGGTGCGCGGTTAACACCTGGATCATCCTGGATCTGGTGATGGCACTGCTTGGCAAGCTGAATCTGGTCAATCCGGACGATGCCAACGTTGGACCGAAGATCCTGGTTTCCGCCACCATCATGGCCGCCCAGGTCACCATTGCCTGGTTCGGTTACAAGGCCATCGCGGCGTTTGAGCGCTGGACCGTTCCACCCACCATTGTGGTGCTGGTTGCCATGTCCGCCGTTGCTTGGTTCGGCATGAATATCAACTGGAGCTACGCAGGCCCTCCCGGAGCTGTGCTCGAAGGCGGGGCCCGGATTGCTGCGATGACCACCGTTATGACCGTGATCGGCATCGGCTGGGGCATCACCTGGTTCACCTACGCCGCTGACTACTCACGATTTGTCAGCCGCTCGGTTCCGCGCCGGAAGGTCTACTTCGCCTCCGTCTTTGGCCAGTTCCTGCCCGTCGTGTGGCTTGGCATCCTGGGGGCAAGCCTGGCCACCAAGAGCGGCACGGCCGATCCCGGCCACCTGATTGTCGACAACTTCGGTGTGCTGGCCATTCCCGTCCTGTTCCTGGTGCTGCACGGACCCATCGCCACCAACATCCTGAACATCTACACCTTCTCTGTCGCCGCCCAGGCGATGGACATCAAGGTCAAGCGCCGCGCCCTGAACGTCTTCGTCGGCATCCTCGCCCTGATCGGCGTCGTCATCTTCATCGTCCAGTCGGACTTTGCCTCGACCCTGAGCACTTGGCTGGGCGCACTGGTGGCATGGGTTGCCGCTTGGGGCGGGATCATGCTGGTGCACTACTTCTGGATCGACAAGCGCCACCCGGTCGCCGTGGACCGGCTCTTCGATGCCGTCGGAACCCGCCGGCTGCCCGTCGTCAACTGGGCCGGAATCACCGCCCTGCTGACGGGCATCTTCTCCACCTGGCTGTTCATGTACGGAGTCCTGCCGATCATGCAGGGTCCGATTGCCACCGCGATGGGCGGTGTGGACCTGTCCTGGCTGGCCGGTGGCGCCGTGGCCGCGGCGGTCTACGCGGTGCTGGGGCCGCGGGTTCACGCCCGCTACCTGCCTTCCGCGGAGACGCACGCCTCAGCGGTCCCGTCGCTGGATGCCCCCGAGTCCGCCGCCCTGATCAATGACTAGTCCGGAGACCACCATGCCAACCCAGGCGTTCCCTGACGCAATCCATCCCATCAGCTGGCCGGAGGGCTACCGTGCCGCGGCCTCCTTCAGCTTCGACGTAGACGCCGAATCCTGCATCCTGACCCACGACCCCTCCTCCACCCGGCGGATGTCGCTGATGACCCACCAGTCCTACGGGCCGCGGGTTGCGGTGCCCCGAATCCTGCAGATCCTGGACAGGCAGGGCATCCGCGGAACATTCTTCATCCCCGGGTTCACCGCCGAATGCTATCCGGATACGGTGCGGGCCATCGTGGACGGCGGGCATGAAGTGGCCCACCACGGTTACCTGCACGAGCAGATGCAGGGGATCGAGCCGGCGGCCGAGGCGCGCTATCTGGACCGCGGCCTGGACGCGCTGGAGAAGGTGGCCGGCGTCCGGCCCACCGGCTACCGCGCCCCCTGGTGGGAACTGAACTGGCACACGCCGTCGCTGCTGGCGGAGCGCGGCTTCCGCTACGATTCCAGCCTGCTCGACGGCGACGCGCCCTACCGGTTCGCGGTGGCGGACGGGGACCCGCGCGACCTGGTCGAGATCCCGGTCGACTGGGCGCTGGATGACTGGGAGCAGTACGCGTTCTACCCCGGCGTCACAGGCAGCGGGGTGATCGAAAGCCCCGCCAAGGTGCTGGAGATGTGGACCCTGGAAGCGGAAGCGCACCATGCCGCCGGCAGTTGCTTTGTGCTGACCAACCACCCGTTCATCTCGGGCAGGCCGTCCAAGGCTGTCGCGCTGGAGCGGCTCATCGAAAGAGTCAGCGGACTGGACGGCATGTGGGTCACCACGCTGGCCGAGATCGCAGAGCACACGGCCCGGACAGTAACGGAGGTGCACACGCATGCCCGCGTGGACATCGCCGCCTTCCCGGAAACGGGCGTGGTCATGACCGCGGCCAGCCGCCGTCGGCCAGCTGGCGCAATGACAGTGATGGCCCAATAACAGTTGTGGCGCAAAAAGGGGTGGCTCCGTTCCAAAGGAACGGAGCCACCCCTTTGCGTCCTTAGGTCGAGGGGGTCAGGGCAGCCAGCCGCAGCCAGGTGTCCACCACGGTGTCCGGGTTCAGCGATAGCGAATCGATCCCTTCCCGGACCAGCCATTCGGCCAGATCGGGGTGGTCGCTGGGCCCCTGGCCGCAGATGCCCACGTATTTGCCCTTCGCCTTGCAGGCCTTGATCGCCATGCTCAGCAGCATCTTGACGGCCTCGTTGCGCTCGTCGAAGCTTCCGGCGACGATCGAGGAGTCCCGGTCCAGGCCCAGGGTCAGCTGCGTCATGTCGTTGGAGCCGATGGAAAAGCCGTCAAAGTATTCCAGGAATTCATCGGCCAGCAGCGCATTGGACGGCAGTTCACACATCATTACCACCTGCAGGCCGTTCTCGCCGCGGCGGAGACCATTTTCGGCCAGCAGGTCGATCACGCCGCTGGCTTCGGCCACGGTCCGAACGAACGGGATCATCAGCTTGACGTTGGTCAGCCCCATCTCGTTGCGCACAAATCTCAGAGCCTCACACTCCAAGTCGAAGCAATCCCGGAAGGATGGTTCCAGATAGCGCGAGGCGCCGCGGAAACCGATCATCGGGTTTTCCTCGTGCGGCTCGTAGGCCGGCCCGCCGATCAGATTGGCATATTCGTTGGACTTGAAATCGGACATCCGCACGATCACCGGTTCCGGGGCAAAGGCCGCGGCGATCGTCGCCACTCCCTCCGCCAGCCGCTTGACGTAGTACTCTCGCGGCCCCTCATAGGCCGCGATCCGGCTGCGGATCTCAGCGGCCACCTCGGCCGGCTGCTCATCCAGGTTCAACAGCGCCTTGGGATGGATGCCGATCTGCCGGTTGATGATGAATTCGAGCCTGGCCAGGCCCACCCCGTGGTGCGGGAGCTGGGCGAAGGTGAACGCCTGGTCCGGGGTGCCCACATTCATCATGACCTTCACCGGCGCCTCCGGGAGCCGGTCCACGTCGGTGGTCTCCACGGCGAAGTCCAGCAGCCCGGCATAGACGAAACCGGTCTCGCCCTCGGCGCAGGACACGGTGACCTCGGCGCCGTCGGCCAGGCTGGCGCTGGCATCGCCTGTACCTACGACGGCGGGGATGCCCAGTTCGCGGGCGATGATGGCCGCGTGGCAGGTCCGCCCGCCCCGGTTGGTCACGATGGCCGCGGCCCGCTTCATGATCGGTTCCCAATCCGGATCCGTCATGTCCGCGACCAGCACATCACCGCTGGCGAAGTCCGCCATCTGCTCGATCGAGGACAGGATCCGGACCTTGCCGGAGCCGATCCGCTGGCCGATGGCCCTGCCCTCGGAGAGGACCGGGCCGCTGCCGTTGAGGCGGTACCGGGTCAGCTGGCCGGCGCCCTTGCGGGACTGGACCGTCTCCGGCCGGGCCTGCAGGATATACAGCTCGCCGTCCAGACCATCCTTGCCCCACTCGATGTCCATCGGGCGCCCGTAGTGCGCCTCGATTGCCAGTGCATGCCGGGCGAGCTGCTCGACGTCGTCGTCGGAGATGCTGAAGCGGCTCCGCAGCGCCGGTTCGGTGGGGACGAAGTCGATCGTGTGGCCCACCTCTTCGCTGTCCGTGTAGACCATTTTCAGGGCCTTTTCGCCCAGGCCGCGTTTGAGGATGGCCGGCCGGCCCGCGCTCAGCGCCTTCTTGTAGACGTAGAACTCATCGGGATTCACCGCACCCTGCACCACGGCTTCGCCCAGCCCGTAGGACGAGGTGACAAAGACGGCGTCCTGGAAGCCGGACTCGGTGTCCATGGTGAACATCACCCCGGAGGCGCCGATGTCCGAGCGCACCATCCGCTGCACGCCGGCGGACAGCGCCACGTCCAGGTGCTCGAATTTGTGGTGCACCCGGTAGGCGATGGCCCGGTCGTTGTAGAGGGAGGCGAAGACATCCTTGACCGCTACGAGGATGTTCTCGATTCCGCGCACGTTCAGGAAGGTCTCTTGCTGGCCCGCGAACGAGGCATCGGGCAGGTCTTCGGCGGTGGCGCTGGAGCGCACCGCCCAGGACAGTTCCTCGGATCCGCCGTGCTTGTCCACCAGCTGGGTGTAGGCCTCGCGGAGCCCGGCCTCAAGCTCTACCGGGAACGGCGTGTTCTGGATGGCACGGCGGATGGCCGAACCGGCCGCGGCCAGGGCGGTTACGTCGTCGGTGTCCAGGCCGTCCAGCAGCGCGGCCATTTTCGTCTCCACCCCCGATTCGCGCAGGAACCGCCGGTAGGCGTCCGCCGTGGTGGCGAACCCGTCCGGGACCTTGACGCCCGCCGAGGTCAGATTGGCAACCATTTCGCCCAGTGAGGCATTTTTGCCGCCCACCCGGTCCAGGTCCTTAAGCCCCAGTTCGGAAAACCACAGGATATCCGTCGTCATTGTCAGTGCTCCTTAGCATGTTGCCGTTTCGCTGATGTCCGTGCTGTTCATGTTGATCCTCCCATGGGGGCCTTGTTCGTGTGTTGCGGGCTGCGGAGTCCTAGTGGCGCAGTTTCATCTGCTGCAGGATCGTGGCGGAGATTTCCTCCACGGACATGCTGGCCGAGTTCAGATGCCGGATGCCGTGCTCCTGGTAGAGCCTCTCAGCGCTGCGCAAC
>JBBRKU010000016.1:0-11612 GCA_038231735.1 Actinomycetales bacterium
TCACCGGCGCCACCACCGCCGTCAAGGAAACCGTGGAATCCCTGGACCTGACGGCGGACGGGCTGGTGATGGGGGACAGCTGCGGGCTGGCCGTCAATGACAGGGTCAGTGCCGGCCAGCTGACGCAGGTGGTGAAGATCATGCTCACCAGCCCGAGCCAGGACATCCGCAAGGGCGTGCTGGGACTGCCGATCGCCGGGCTGAGCGGGACCCTGGGGGACAGGTACATTGACCGCACAACGGTAGGCGGTGCCGGGCTGGTGCGTGCCAAGACCGGAACCCTCAACGCCGTGCTCTCGCTGAGCGGGTACGTGGTGGACACGGACGGCAGGCTGCTGGTCTTTTCCTTCATCGGCAATGACTTCAGCGGCGGCAGCGAACAGGCCAAACCGGCCATCGACAAGGCCGCGACCATCCTGGCCGGCTGCGGCTGCACCTGACCAATGCCAAGCGTTGTGTGATGTCATGGAGACTATGGATTCAAACACCACCGCTCAGCCCACGCCCGGCGGCGACCGGACCAGCCTGATCAATTGGGACCTCGCCGCTTCTACGGCCGCACGGCTCGCTCCGGCCGGCCCGGTGCTCAGCGGCGCAGAAATCGGCGCGGCGGTGGCGGACCTGCGCCGGATGGCGGAGCGGTCGGTACCGTATGTGCATGACATTACCGGTCTGGAGGCCGCCCGCGACCTGCGCGATTCCCAGGTCCTGATCGTCGACCGCGCCTCCTGGGCCAAGGCGAATACGCAAAGTTTCGCGGTGCTGATGGAGTCCACCCTGGAGCAGCTGGCGCGGAAGCAGGCGGCGCAGCTGAAGTCCTCCAGCCTGGCCCTGGGCGGGACGGTCACCGGTGCCCAGCTTGGCGCCGTGCTCGCATTCCTCTCCAGCAAGGTGCTGGGCCAGTATGACCCGTTCGCCGCGCTGGCGGAGACCCCCGCCGGCACGGACGCGGCACCGGTGGCCGGACGCCTGCTGTTGGTGGCACCGAACATCATTTCCGTGGAGCGCGAGCTCAATGTGGATCCGTCCGACTTCCGGCTCTGGGTCTACCTGCACGAGCAGACGCACCGCGTGCAGTTCGCGGCCGCGCCCTGGCTCCGGCACCACATGCTCAGCGAGATCGAAAAGCTCAGCGGCCTGCTGGTCGGCGACGCGGAAAACCTCAGTGACCGCGTGGCCTCGGCCCTTCGCTCCCTGACCGGTAAAGGCACCAGCCAGCCGAGCAGGTCCGCGGCGCACGACGGCGCACCCCACCTTGAGGGGATCCCGCGCCGCGGCGGCCTGCTGGAGCTGCTGCAGGACCCGGAGGAAAAGGCCGCGCTCTCGCACCTGACGGCGGTGATGAGCCTGCTCGAGGGCCACGCCAACGTGGTCATGGACGCGGTGGATGCCAGCATTGTGCCCACCGTCAAGACCATCCGCCAGCGCTTCAACGCTCGCGGAAAGGACCGCGGCGCCATGGAGAAGTTCATCCGCAACCTCCTCGGTCTGGATGCCAAGATGCGCCAGTACAGCGACGGCGCGCGCTTTGTCCGTGCCGTGGTTGCCCGCGCCGGAATGTCCGGATTCAACAACGTCTGGACCAGCGAGGACCATCTGCCCACCGAGCAGGAGATCCACAATCCGGAGCTGTGGGTTGAGCGGATGGGGCTCTAAGTCCCATGCAGCACCGACCCCGTCCCCGGCTGAATCCCGTCGTGGGCAAGGCCCGGAACATGCTCGCCGATTCCCTCGGCATTCCGATCTCTTGGGCCGCTTCCGACAGCTCCGGCGCCCCGGGCGACGGCCGCGGCACGGATGCAGCCGCAGGCGTCCCTTTGGTCCTGGTTGCCTGCAGTGGAGGCCCGGATTCATTGGCGCTGGCCGCCGTCGCCGCCTTCTTTGCCCGGCGCGGCCAGCTGCGCGTCGGGGCGGTAGTGGTGGACCACCGGCTGCAGGAGGGCAGCACGCAGGTCGCCGGGGCAACGGGGGGAGTCCTGCGCGGCCTTGGCCTTGCACCGGTTGAAATCAGCACTGCCACGGTGTTCCACGAAGGAGTTGGGCCCGAAGCAGCCGCCCGTTATGCCCGGTACCTCGCCCTGGACGAGGCGGCGGCCCGGTCCGGAGCGCGAACCGTCCTGCTCGGGCACACCCTCGATGACCAGGCGGAGTCCGTGCTGCTGGGGCTCGCCCGGGGTTCCGGCACGCGCTCGCTGGCCGGCATGCCCGAGCGCCGGGGGATCTACCTTCGCCCGTTCCTGGGGCTCCGGCGCGCCGAAACCCTCGCCATCTGCGCCGCCGAAGGCCTTGATCCCTGGCATGACCCGACCAATGCCGACCCGTCGTTCACCCGCTCCAGGGTGCGCACTCGGGTGCTCCCCTTCCTGGAAGATGAGCTGGGCCCCGGCATTGCCCCGTCCCTGTACCGTTCCGCCCGGATCCTTGCCCAGGACGCCGACTACCTGGACCAGCTGGCCGCAGCGGAGTACCAGCGGCTCGCGGAAGTCCTGGAGGCCGAAGTCCGGCTGTCGGAGCAGGCACTGAGGGCACTGCCGCCGTCGCTGCGCCAGCGCGTGGTGGCGCTCGCCGTCGTCGGACTTGGCGGCGAGCAACCAAGCTTCGAACGCCTGCTGGCCGCCGAATCGCTGCTTGCGCGCCGTGGCTCCGCCGGTCCGGTGCAGCTGGCCGGAAAAGTCAGCGCGTACCGCCAGCCGCGGAACCGTTCCGGTCCGCAGGACCGCTCCAGCTATGGGAAGCTTGTGTTTAGGCGCAGTCTGTAGGCAGTATATTGATTCCGGATCCAGACTCCGGACCCGTCGCAGGCCCAGCGCCCTCAGCAACGGACATAAAAGTTAGCCCTTCGACACCGGGAGCATTTGGTGGATTCACAAGACGTCCAGGCCGATCTCAAGCACGTCCTTTACAGCAAGGAACAGATCCAGGACCGCGTTGCGGAACTGGCGGCGCAGATCGATGCCGACTACGAAGGCCGGGACCTGCTGGTGGTCGGCGTGCTCAAGGGGGCCGTCATGGTGATGGCCGACCTCTCGCGGGCGCTGCACAGCCACGTCACGATGGACTGGATGGCCGTTTCCTCCTATGGCTCCGGCACACAGTCCTCCGGTGTGGTGCGGATCCTGAAGGACCTGGAGACGGACCTGATGGGCAAGCACGTGCTCATTGTGGAAGATATCATCGACTCCGGCCTGACGCTGTCGTGGCTCAAGGCCAACCTGATTTCGCGCGGGCCCGCCTCCGTGGAGATCTGCACGCTGCTGCGCAAGCCGGACGCCGCCAAGGTGGAGATCGACGTTAAGTACGTCGGCTATGAGATCCCGAACGAATTCGTGGTGGGTTATGGCCTGGACTTCGCGGAGAAGTACCGCAACCTTGACTTCATCGGCACCCTGGCCCCGCACGTTTACGAGTAATCGCCCCTCTGTGGAGGGTGGACGTCCGTCATAACAGAGCGGGACAATGGAAGATACGGCAATGGGGAAATACGGCGATAAGGCTGCGCAAATGAGCGTTTCCGCTGTCAGGGAACTATTGGCCTCCGTTATGCGTGAAAGTTTGCGGACGGTGTATAGCTAGTACGGTGAACGTGCAGCTTCGTTCGAATTCTCTGAAATATTTGTTGTTTGATCGGGAGGGACGAGGCCAGGCCTCGAGCACATGAACTTCAAGAAAATCTTCAAGGGTCCAATCGTTTGGATCATTGTGGTGGTGGCGTTGCTCCTGATCGCCTTCAGTACCCTGACCAGTGGCGGCTCGTCCCGGATTAATACCAAGGACGGTCTGGACCTGCTGAACAAGAACCAGGTGGTGTCCGCCAAGATCTTTAACGGCGAAGACCGCGTGGATCTGGTGCTCAAGAATGACTACACCACCCCGGACGGCACGAAGGCCGGCAAGAACGTCCAGTTCTACTTCTTCGATGCCCGCGGCGCGGATGTCATCAAGGCCATTGATAACGCCAGTCTGCAGACGTTCAACGATGAGCCAATCCAGAACAACTTCTGGGCCGGCTTCCTGCAGCTGGTGCTGCCCATCGTGATTCTGGGAGCCATCTTCTGGTTCCTGCTCTCGCGGATGCAGGGCGGCGGCTCCAAGGTGATGCAGTTCGGCAAGTCCAAGGCCAAGCTGATCACCAAGGACCATCCTCAGGTCACCTTCGCTGACGTCGCCGGTGCCGACGAGGCGGTTGAGGAACTCCTGGAAATCAAGGAATTCCTGCAGCAGCCGGCCAAGTTCCAGGCTGTTGGCGCCAAGATCCCCAAGGGTGTGCTGCTCTACGGCCCTCCCGGAACCGGTAAGACGCTACTGGCCCGTGCCGTGGCCGGTGAGGCCGGTGTACCCTTCTACTCCATCGCCGGTTCCGACTTGGTCGAGATGTTCGTCGGCGTCGGCGCCTCCCGTGTCCGCGATCTGTTTGAGCAGGCCAAGGCCAAGGCGCCCGCCATTATTTTCGTCGATGAGATCGACGCCGTCGGCCGTCATCGCGGTGCCGGCATCGGCGGCGGCAATGACGAGCGCGAGCAGACACTGAACCAGCTGCTGGTGGAGATGGATGGCTTTGATGTCAAGACCAACGTGATCCTGATCGCCGCCACGAACCGCCCCGATGTGCTGGACCCCGCGCTTCTCCGCCCGGGCCGCTTCGACCGTCAGATCACCGTGGATGCGCCGGACCGCATCGGCCGCGAGCAGATCCTGCGCGTGCACGCCAAGGGCAAGCCGATGGCCCCCATGGTGGACCTGAACGGCGTTGCCAAGAAGACCCCCGGTTACACCGGTGCGGATCTGGCCAATGTGCTCAATGAGGCGGCGCTGCTGACCGCCCGCTCCAACGCACAGCTGATCGATGACCGCGCGCTGGATGAGGCAATTGACCGCGTGATGGCCGGCCCGCAGAAGCGCACCCGCGTGATGAAGGAGCTGGAGCGCAAGATCACCGCCTACCACGAAGGCGGCCACGCCCTGGTGGCGGCGGCGCTGCGCAACACCGCGCCGGTCACCAAGATCACCATCCTGCCGCGCGGCCGCGCCCTGGGTTACACCATGGTGGTGCCGGAGGATGACAAGTACTCGGTGACCCGCAATGAGCTGCTGGACCAGATGGCCTATGCCATGGGCGGGCGCGTGGCGGAGGAAATCGTCTTCCACGACCCGTCCACTGGCGCCTCCAATGACATTGAGAAGGCCACCGCCACGGCCCGCAAGATGGTCACGCAGTACGGTATGAGCGAGCGCATCGGTGCCGTGAAGCTCGGTTCCGGCGGCGGCGAGCCTTTCCTGGGCCGCGACGCCGGCCATGACCGGGACTACTCGGACCAGGTCGCCTTCGTGGTGGATGAGGAAGTCCGCCGGCTCATCGACCAGGCGCACGATGAGGCCTACGCGATCCTGAACGAGAACCGGGATGTGCTGGACCGGCTGGCGCTGGAGCTGCTGGAGCGCGAGACGCTGAACCAGGCCGAGATCGCCAAGATCTTCACCGACATCCGCAAGCGTGACCTGCGCGCGGTCTGGCTGTCCAAGGATTCGCGACCCGTTTCCACCGTGCCGCCGGTGATCACGGACAAGGAACGCCGCGACGCCCGTGCCGCCAATGAGCCGGCACCGGAGACGGTGTCCCCGCAGGACCAGCTGGCGCACGCCAACCTGACCGGCGCCCCGGATGCGCCATCATCGCCCAACGGCGTCAATCCGGGTGGTGTCGGCGAGGAGCTTCCGCCGCGCTCGCATGATGGATGAACCGCTCGCATGATGGATAAACGCAGACGGATAACGGATAGGATCCTCGGATGAGGAACTACGACGACGACGGCGTACCCGGCGCGGGCTCTCCGGCGGCAGCGGATGCTCCGGTGGACCTGGAACGGATCGAGGCCGCCGTACGCGAGATCCTGCTGGCGATCGGCGAGGACCCGGACCGCAGCGGTCTGGCGGAGACCCCACAGCGGGTAGCGAAGGCCTACGCGGAGGTCTTTTCCGGCCTCCGGGAGGACCCTGCGGACGTCCTCTCGACCACCTTCGACATTGCCCATGAAGAGATGGTGCTGGTCAAGGACATCCCGTTCTACTCCACCTGCGAACACCATCTGGTGCCATTCCATGGCTCCGCGCACGTGGGCTACATCCCCTCGCTGGACGGTCGGGTGACCGGGCTGAGCAAACTGGCCCGCCTGGTGGATGTCTTCGCCAAGCGGCCGCAGGTCCAGGAGCGCCTGACCACCCAGATTGTCGACGCGATGGTCAAGCATCTCAAACCCCGCGGCGCCATCGTCGTTGTCGAATGTGACCATATGTGCATGTCTATGCGCGGCGTGCGCAAGCCGGGCGCCAAGACCGTCACCAGCGCGGTGCGCGGCCTGCTCCACGAGCCGGCCACCCGCGCCGAAGCCATGAGCCTGATTCTCGGAAGGTAACAAAAACGATCTATGGATTCCCTCGCAGCAGCACCCGGAACCGGGCCCGCAACCTCACCCCTGCCCGTCCTGCGCGAACCGCGCCCGGCGGCAAGGTTCGCGGATCTGCCCACCGACCGCACCCTGGTCATGGGCATCCTGAACTGCACCCCGGATTCCTTCAGTGACGGCGGCGAGTACAACTCCCTGGACAGCGCCATCGCCTACGGCCTGCGGATGATCTACGCCGGCGCGGACATCATCGACATCGGCGGCGAATCCACCCGGCCCGGGGCCGAGGAGGTCAGTGAGGAAGATGAACAGCGCCGCATCCTTCCCGTGATCGAGGTGCTGGCGAAGGCCGGTGCGCTGATCAGCGTTGACACCCGGCACGCCTCCACTGCCGCGAAGGCGCTTGACGCCGGCGCCGGCCTGATCAACGACGTCTCCGGCATGAGCGTGCAGCCGGACAAGGAGCCCCTGGTAGCCGCACGTAGAGTCCCGAATGTGCTGATGCACCGGCGCGGCGACGCGAAGAGCATGGATGCGCTGAACGCCTACGACGACGTCGTGGAGGACGTGATCTCCGAGCTCATGGAGGTCCGGGACAAGTTCTACGCCGCCGGCGTCGGCCCGGAGCAGATCATCCTCGATCCGGGCCTGGGATTCTCCAAGAACTCGCAGCAGAACTGGCAGCTCCTGGGCAACCTGGAACGCTTTGCCCTGTTGGGCAACCGCGTGCTGGTGGGCACCTCGCGGAAGCGGTTCCTGGGCTCGCTGCTGACCTCCGCCGGCAAGGCTGCCCCGCCCAAGGAGCGCGACAATGCCACCGTGGCCACCACGGCGCTGGCCGCCGCAAAGGGTGCCTGGGGTGTGCGCGTGCATGATGTGGCCGCCAATCTTGACGCCGCTAAGGTGGCCGCTCGCCAGGTGGCCCCATGAGGACCGGCGCGCTGGCCAGGCCGGACAGGATCACCCTCACCGGCGTCGAGGCGATCGGCCGGCACGGAGTTTTTGAGCAGGAAAAACGGGATGGCCAGCCGTTCGTTGTCGACGCCGTGCTCTATACCGACGTCCGCCCCGCCGCAGCCACGGACGACCTGACGCGCACTGCCCACTACGGCGAGGTTGCCCAGGAGATCACCGCGCTGATCACCGGCGAGCCCTTCGACCTGATCGAGACGCTGACAGAGAAGATCGCCGCCACCATACTGGACAAGTTCAGTGTCCTCGCCGTCGAGGTCACCGTGCACAAGCCCAAGGCGCCGATCCCGGTTCCCTTCGGTGATGTCACCATCAACATTTACCGGGAGCGCTGATGAACACCACGCCCACAGAATCACTCCCGGTTGATCCGGCCCCGGCGAACCCCGCGTACACGCGCGCCGTGCTGGCCCTGGGCAGCAACCTGGGCGAGCGCCACGACACGCTGTCCGCCGCCGTCGCCGAACTGGTGGACCGGCCGGAGGTGCGGCTGCGCGACGTCTCCCCGGTGGTGGCGACCAAGCCGGTGGGCGGGCCCTCGGACCAGCCGGATTTCCTGAACATGGTGCTGGAAATCGAAACCGGGCTGGACCCCTACGAACTGCTGGCCCATTGCCAGGCCGTGGAGGCCTCGCACCACCGCACCCGGGACGTCCGCTGGGGAGCCCGCACCCTTGACGTGGACATCATCACCTACGGTGACCTGGTGTGCGACGACGAAAAGCTGACCCTGCCGCACCCGCGGGCCGCGCTGCGCGCGTTCGTGCTCTACCCGTGGTCCTTGATGGACCCGCACGCCACCCTCGGCGGGGAATCCGTCGGAGAGCTCGCCGCGAAGGCCGCCGACATGGCCGGCGTTGAACATTTTGAGGGCTTCGATGTGGACGCCGGAGGCACCCTGCGCAGTGTCGAGGGCTTGCGCAGTGTCGAGGGCCAGCGCAGCGTCGCGGGCTGACGGGCAGAAAACAGCCAATAAATGTACGGTGGAAGTACGTGCGAAAGCTAGTTGGGTGAGGCGAAGAATGAAGACCACACTGCGGACCATCAGGCCGGTCTGGCTTCTGGTGACCGCGCTGGTTGCTGCCGCGGCGGGATGGCTGGCGACCCTGGCGACGAACCGCGCCAGTTTGCCGACGCCGGTGCTGCCGCTGAGCTCCATGCTGACCATGGGGCTGATCGCCGTGGCCACCTTCCTGCTGGGGCTGCGCGTGCTGCGGTGGCGCAACGGCAAGAGGAACAGGGCGCTGAATCCCATCATGGCCGCCCGCACGGTGGTACTGGCCCAGGCCTGCGCCTACGCCGGGGCCGTCCTGCTGGGCTGGCACGCCGGCATCCTGGTGGACCAGGTGCCCACCATGGCGCAGCGCAGCAACCTCTCGGTCATCTGGCTGGCGCTGGCCATGGTGGGCGGCGGACTCGTCATGGTGGTCGTCGGACTGCTGGTGGAGCGGTTCTGCCGCATCCCGCCCGAAGAGGGTCCGCCGCCGGCGGCCCCCAAGCGGGAAAGCAGCGGCGAGGAAGAATATGCGTGAGCCGATCGATCCCGCCGGACTCGAATTCCGCCGCGTCTCCCCAAAGCTGATCAGCGTCCGCCTGATCGAGCGCAGTATCGGCGCGCTGATCGCCGTCATCGTGGCCTCGCTGCCTCTGGCGCTCAAGCTGCTGGGGCCGTGGGCGGACTTCCCCGGCTGGCTCGCCTGGACCCTGGCCGCCGTGGTTCTGCTGGCCATGCTCTGGCGCCTGGTGCTGATTCCCCGGCAGGTGCGCGCCATCGGTTTTGCCGAGCGCGACGACGATCTGCTGATTCGCGGCGGGATCTTCTTCCAGCGGGTGATGGTGGTCCCCTACGGCCGGATGCAGTACGTGGACGTTTCCGTAGGCCCGCTGGAGCGCGCCTTCGGGCTGGCCTCGGTGAAGATGCATACAGCCTCGGCCAGCACCAATGCCGTGCTGGAAGGGCTGCCGGCCCACGAAGCGGCGCGGCTGCGCGAGCAGCTGTCCGCGCTCGGTGAGGCGAAGCTGGCCGGCCTGTGAGCATGGGAGTCCTGCGCACGGATTCGGTCGAACAGTGGCACCGGGTCCATCCGGTCTCGCCGATGGTGCGCGGCTGGGTGGCCGTGGTGGGGGTCATGGTGATCTTCGGCCGGAACTCGTTCGAGGACCTGCTGCGCTCGGCCTCGTCCGGCGGCCGATACGGGCCCCAGGGCCCGCCCGCCTGGCTGATCATCGCCGTGGTGGGGGCCGCCGTCGTCGTTTTCGGTATTGCCTTTTTCCTGTCCTGGTATTTCACCCGCTACCAGGTCACCGATGAGCACGTGCGGATCAACAGCGGCTTCATCTTCCGCCAGCAGCGCCAGGCCCGGATAGACCGGGTGCAGGCGATCGATGTGGTGCAGCCGTTGCTGGCGCGGATTTTTGGCCTGGCGGAGCTGAAATTCGAGGTCGCGGACGCGGGGAAATCCGCCATGAAGCTTTCCTTCCTGAAGTTGGACGAGGCCAAGCGGCTGCGTGCCGCCATTTTGGCCCGGGCCGCCGGCGTGGTCATTGATCCGCAGCAGCCCATGCTGGTCACGGAGGCTCCGGAGCACCTGGTGCTCCAGCTCGCGCCGGGCCGGATTGCCGGCGCCACCCTGATGTCCGGCATTTCCGTGGCCGTGCTGGTGGTCGCGGCGCTGCTGCTGGCCGCCGTGCTGGCCAGCCGTTCCTGGGCCGTGCTCGTGGCGTTCATTCCCTTTGTCCTGGCGATCGCCGCGGCGTACTGGAAGAGTTTCACCACGGACTTCAACTTCCGGCTGGCCCTCTCTCCAGACGGGATCCGGCTGCACTACGGAATGCTGGAAACCCGGGCGCAGACCATTCCGCCGGGCCGCGTCCAGGCGGTCGGAATCGCGCAGAACCCGTTGTGGCGGATCTTCGGCTGGTATCGGGTGCACGTGAACGTGGCCGGTTACGGCTCGGACCACAGGGACCACGGCGGCCGGACCGTGCTGCTGCCGGCGGGTACCTTGTCCGAGGTCATGACCGTGCTGGGACTGGTGTTTCCCGATCCTGGTGTGGAAAATCCCGTGCAGGTGTTCACCGCCGGTCTGCAGGGATCCGGGGATGACCACGGGTTCCTCCATTCCCCGCGCCGCGCCCGGCTGATCGACCCACTTGCCTGGCGGCGCAACGCCTTCAGATCCACGGAAACCGCGCTGCTGTGCCGCCACGGTGTCCTTTTCCGCCATCTGCAAGTTGTCCCGCACGAGCGCACGCAGTCCCTGAGCCTATTCCAGGGGCCGCTGATGCGCCGGCTTCGGCTGGTGGATTTTGAATTGCACTCCACCGCCGGGCCGGTGAGGCCGGTGGTGCACCATCTGGACGCCGTCGTCGCGGCGCAGCTGTTCACGGAGCAGTCGGCCCGGGCTGCCAAGGCGCGCCGGATCGGGCGGCCGGAACGCTGGATGATGCCCCAGCCCGCGGCGCCCGCCGAGCCTGCGGCAGAAGCCCACTCCCCGGACAGTTCTCCGACTAGCAGGAACGAATTCCCGCAATATGAGCATTAAACCTGGCCGGCTGGGCGTCGGCATCATTGGTGCCGGCAAGGTCGGCGCTGTTCTGGGAGCTGCCCTGCGCGCTGCCGGGCACGCCGTCGTCGGGGTCTCCGCCGTGTCGGAGGACTCCCGGGACCGGGTCGAAAACCTGCTGCCTGGCGTTCCCGTACTGGAGATCCCGGACGTCGTGGAGCGCTCCGAGCTGGTGCTGCTGGCGGTGCCGGATGACGCGCTGCCCTCGCTCGTTGCCGGCCTGGCGACGATGGGGGCCTGGCAGCAGGGGCAACTGGTGGCGCACACCTCCGGCCGGTACGGCACCGGTGTGCTGGCCCCGGCGCGGGCCGCCGGTGCGATTCCGCTGGCGCTGCACCCCGCGATGACCTTCACCGGCATGTCCCTGGACCTGGCGCGGTTGCCGGACTGCAGCTTCGGAGTGACCGCGGATCCGGCCATGCTGCCCATAGCCCAGGCGCTGGTCGTGGAGATGGGCGCCGAACCCGTCGTCATTGCCGAGGGGGACCGGGTTCTCTATCACGCCGCCCTGGCCCACGCCTCCAACCACTTGGTGACCTTGGTGGCCCAGTCCTGCCAGCTGCTCGGCGACATTGGAGTCGAGGCCCCGGAGCAGATGCTCGGCCCGCTGCTCAAGGCCGCGCTGGACAACGCGCTGGCCTCCGGCGAGTCCGCGCTGACTGGCCCGGTGGCA
>JBBRKU010000017.1:0-11582 GCA_038231735.1 Actinomycetales bacterium
GACGGTTCCGCCAAAACCTGCTGGGCAAGCGCGTGGACTACTCCGGCCGTTCGGTCATTGTTGTTGGTCCGCAGCTGAAGCTGCACCAGTGCGGTCTGCCCAAGCAGATGGCCCTGGAGCTCTTCAAGCCGTTCGTGATGAAGCGCCTGGTTGACCTCAACCACGCGCAGAACATCAAGAGCGCCAAGCGCATGGTGGAGCGTTACCGTCCGCAGGTCTGGGATGTCCTCGAAGAGATCATCACCGAGCACCCCGTGTTGCTGAACCGTGCACCGACCCTGCACCGTTTGGGTATCCAGGCATTCGAGCCCCAGCTGGTGGAGGGTAAGGCCATCCAGCTGCACCCGCTGGTCTGTGGCGCGTTCAACGCCGACTTCGACGGCGACCAGATGGCTGTGCACCTGCCGCTCTCTCCGGAGGCCCAAGCCGAGGCACGCATCCTGATGCTGTCCTCGAACAACATCCTGAAGCCCTCGGACGGCCGCCCGGTCACCCTGCCCTCGCAGGATATGATCATCGGCCTGTACCACCTGACCACCAAGCGCGTCGGCTCCGCCGGTGAAGGCCGCATCTTCTCCACGCCGTCCGAGGCCATCATGGCCCACGACGCCGGAGAGCTGCACCTGAACTCGACGGTCAAGATCCGCCTGGACGGCTTCGTGCCGTACGCCGGATGGGAAGCCCCGGAAGGCTGGGAGCCCGGCATGCCGGCCCTGGTCCAGACATCCCTGGGACAGGTCATCTTCAACGAGACCCTGCCCGAGGACTACCCCTGGGTTGAGAACGTTGCGGACAAGGGCGAGCTCTCCACCATCGTCAACGACCTGGCAGAGCGGTACCCGAAGGTTGTGGTGGCGGCAACGCTGGACAACCTCAAGGATGCCGGTTTCTACTGGGCCACCCGAAGCGGCGTCACCGTAGCTATCTCCGACATCGAGGTGCCGAAAGAGAAGCCGGCCATCCTGGAGCGCTACGAGGCCAAGGCAGCCAAGGTGCAGTCCCAGTTCGAGAAGGGCCTGATTGCCGATGACGAGCGGCGCCAGGAACTGATTGACATCTGGAACCAGGCAACCAACGATGTGGCCGATGCCATGCGCAAGAGCATGTCCGCCTCCAACACCATCAACCGGATGGTTTCCTCCGGTGCCCGCGGTAACTGGATGCAGGTCCGTCAGATTGCGGGTATCCGTGGACTGGTAGCCAACCCCAAGGGTGAAATTATTCCCCGCCCGATCAAGTCCTCCTACCGCGAGGGCCTGTCCGTGCTGGAATACTTCATCGCCACACACGGTGCCCGTAAGGGTCTGGCCGATACGGCTCTGCGAACCGCCAACTCGGGTTACCTGACCCGTCGCCTGGTGGATGTCTCGCAGGACGTCATCGTCCGCGAGGACGACTGCGGCACCGAGCGTGGCCTGACCCTGCCGATCGCAGTCGTCGACGCCAATGGCGAGATGACCTTGCACGAGGAGGTCGAGAACAGCGTTTACGCCCGTACTCTGGCCACCGAGGTTGTGGACTCCAAGGGCAAGGTGCTGGCCGAGGCCGGCGCCGATGTTGGGGACGTGCTGATCGGCGAGCTGTTCGCCGCCGGAATCACCGAGATCAAGATCCGCTCTGTGCTCACCTGTGAGTCCAGTGTGGGGACCTGTGCCCTGTGCTACGGCCGCTCGCTGGCCACGGGTAAGACCGTGGACATCGGTGAGGCCGTCGGCATTATCGCCGCACAGTCCATCGGTGAGCCGGGTACGCAGCTGACGATGCGTACCTTCCACACCGGTGGTGCTGTTTCCGCCAGCCGTGGCGAGGACATCACCCAGGGTCTGCCCCGTATCCAGGAGCTCTTCGAGGCCCGTACGCCCAAGGGTGTTGCACCGATCGCCGAGGCGGCCGGACGCATCACCATCGAGGAGACCGAGCGCCAGATGCGCCTCGTGCTCACTCCGGACGACGGAACCGAAGAGATCGCCTACCCGGTGCTGCGCCGTGCCCGCCTGCTGGTCGCCGACGGCGACCGCGTGGAGGTAGGGCAGAAGCTGGTGGTCGGTGCCGTGGATCCCAAGCAGGTACTGCGCATCCTCGGCCCGCGTGCCGCCCAGAAGCACCTGGTTGAGGAAGTCCAGCGCGTCTACCGCAGCCAGGGTGTGGGTATCCACGACAAGCACGTCGAGGTTATCGTCCGCCAGATGCTGCGCCGCGTCACGGTCATCGAATCCGGCGAGTCCAATCTGTTGCCGGGTGAGCTGGCAGAGCGCGGACGCTTCGAGGCAGAGAACCGCCGCGTGGTATCCGAAGGCAAGCAGCCGGCATCCGGCCGCAACGAGCTGATGGGTATCACCAAGGCATCGCTGGCTACCGAGTCCTGGCTGTCCGCAGCATCCTTCCAGGAGACCACCCGCGTCCTGACGCAGGCGGCCATGGAAGGCAAGAGCGACCCGCTGCTGGGCCTGAAGGAAAACGTCATCATCGGTAAGCTGATCCCCGCTGGTACCGGTCTGCCGCGCTATACCAACGTGACGGTGGAGCCGACTGAGGAAGCAAAGGCCAATCTGTTCACCGGCCCGAGCGCCTTCAGCGACTTCGACTACACGGGTGTTGGCGGCGACCTCGCCCCCGAGTTCCATGCCATCCCGCTGGATGACTACGACCTGGGCAGCGACTTCCGCTAAGCACCACCGCTGGCGAGCTTGTCGGGACCCGTAAGGATCTCGGCAGGCTCGACCAGCGAGCATCAACGAAACGCCCGACGGCGGCCCCGCACCTTTCGGTGCAGGGCCGTCGTCGCATTTTAAGCAACATTCCAAACTTCCTACGCTGTGGGGTCGGTTTCGCAAAGCAACCGGTCTGCCGCCGCCCGCTCCGCCTCCCGCGCCGCCGCCCGCTCCGCCGTCTGGTCTGCCACCGGCGGCGGGGTTAGGTGAAGAGGTCAGTCCGGTCCCCTGGCGCCGGAATTGCTGGGATAGCCGGGATAGCTGGTGGTACGGGTTGTGGTGGTGTGGGTGGTGCGGTGGGGTGGAAGTAGGTGTTCCGTCGTGGTGTTTGGGTTGGGTCGATCTCTGGTGGTGATATCCAGTAGGGGATGCCGCCGATGATGGTGATTTTTGCTCCGCCGTGGTGGATGACGTGGTGGTCGTAGCTGCAGGTCAGGACGCCTTCATCGACGCTGGTGTGGCCGCCGTTTTCCCAGTAGGTGACGTGGTGGACTTCGGTCCAGGCCGCGGGCATGGTGCAGCCGGGGCGGATGCAGCCCTGGTCGCGGGCGATGATGGCCAGGCGTTGGGATTGGGTGTGCAGGCGTTGTTTGCGGCCCTGGTTGAGGATTTGTCCGTGGCCGCCCAGGACCAGGGGGATGATGTCGGCGTCGCAGGCGAGTTCGCGGACGCGTTCGGCGGTGACGGGGCCGGTGAAGGAGAACGCGCCGGTGGCCTGGCCGGTGGTGAGGCGGTTGAAGAGTTCCTCGTAGCCGATGGTGACCAGGATCTGGGGGCGGTGTCCGCCGGTGCGGGGGAGTTCGTCGGTGCGCAGCGCGATTTTGGCGCCGCCGACGAGGGCGTCGAGGAGTTTCTGCGGCCGGGTCCTGGGGTCGGCGGCTTTTTCTTCCAGGGTTTGCAGGCGGGGGTTGGTGCCGGTGTTCATCAGGGTGGTCAGGGCCTCGTACTGGGTTTGGTCGGCGTGGATGTCCAGGTGGTGCAGGCCGCGGTATTTGCCGTGGTAGTGCACGCCCTGGCGGGCGGTGAGCTCGGCGTCGGTGGGTTCGGCCCCGTTCTGGTCGATGGCCAGTTCCAAGGTGGTGGCCAGGCGGTGCAGGATGGCCGGTTCCACGGCGGGGATCTGGGAGGCGAGGGCTTGCTCCATCAGCTGGAGTTTGGCCGGGGTGGCTTTGGTCCGGACCTTGTTCAGGGCCGCCGCGGCCAGGTACAGGGATTCGCGGGAGGCTTCCCCGCTGGCGGCGGCCGCGGCCAGGGCGGGGTAGCGGGGCTCGACCGGTTCCCCGGTCATCGACACTCCCGGGAGCAGGTCCCTGCCCAGGTAGACGCGCCGGTTAGCTTCGGTTGTGGAGATGTGCAGCCGGGCGCTGAGGAAGTCCTGGACGCTGCGGTGCACGCTCTTGCGTCCCGGGGCCGCGTCCCAGGCGAAGACCGTGCCGGTATCGGCGGTGTTGTGCAGGTTCTGGGTGTCGATGCCGTGGGCGGCGATGACCTGCAGGTACTGGATCTGCCGGGAGCCGCTTTCGATCAGGTCGGTGGCCTCCAGCAGGGCGGTTTTGGCCATCAGCGGTGCCGCCGTGGTGAACGCGAGCGTGAAGGACTCCAGCACGGCTACCGCGTCCGCGAGGGCGGCGGTGTCCGTGATGCCGGCGAATCCCTGAACTGCCATATCTCCATTCTTCTGGCCGCCCAGGGGGCGGGATAGAGGCCTCATCGGCTATGTGCGGACACCAGCAGCAGCTGCCCGCTGTGGAGGACAAGACCGCCAAGAGCTGCGGACTGCCCGGGGCGCCGGAGTGCCCGGACGCATGGGTGCGTCGAACGTATCGTCCACGTAACTACGTGTATTTGGCAGGCAAGATCCCTGTATTTATAAGTACCCTTATGATTATGATCTCCGTAGAGTATTCGCTCGGGAAGCTATATCTGGATCGCCCGGAACGAATGCTCAGGCAGTCCGCCCCAAGCAATCGGGCCAGACACCGCACCAGAGGGTCGCGACATATGAGGAGCCCTGAGGGGCGAAATCCATTCCAGGTACGGCAGCTACGGCGCTGTCGGCTCCGGCGAACTCAACGGAGGTAAAACTATGAATACCCAGAATCTTCCCGAAGATCCTTCCCCAACCACGGCGACGACGTCAACCACGGCCACCACCCGACGCGAGGCGCAGGAAGTCGGGACCACAGGGGTTGAGGCGGCGCAGCACGTCGCCTCGGTGGCCAAAGATGAGGCCCAGAACGTCGCCCAGGAAGTAGGTACCCAGGCACAGAGCCTGGTCGCCGAATTCGGCAATGATCTCCGCGCCCAAGCCGCCGTCCAACAGCAAAAAGTGGCTGAGGGCCTGCGGTCCATCAGCGACGAGCTTAGGTCCATGGCGGAGAAGAATTCGCAGGAGGCCGGCACGGCCACCCACTGGGTGCACGAGGCGTCGAGGAGGGCCGGGGATGCGGCCAGCTGGCTGGACCAGCGGGATCCCGGCTCCTTGCTGGACGACGTGAAGGGGTTCGCCAGGCGGCGCCCGGGGGCGTTCCTGGCCATCGCCGCAGGAGCTGGCTTGCTAGCCGGCCGACTGACCCGGGGACTCACCGCCGGAGCTTCAGAGGGCAGCTCGACCCGGGACAACAGGAGGTTGACCGAACCGCCCGGCGAAGCTGTTCCGCGTAAGGTTCCCCCGACGCCTGACTACCAGCTTGCGCGGGCGGGAGGCATTCGTGTGCCCGTTACCGGGCAGTCGCCGTCGCACCTGGACGTAGAGACCGGCGAAAGCTATGGTGCTGGCGCATATGAAAGCCGCGCCCCTGGCTCAGCTGGAACCGGGGCCGCCCCCGTGATCGGAACCGGGCCGGTTCCAGAAAACGTTTATCCGCCCGCTCCTCCGGAGTACCCGCCGGAGGCTGGCAGAGCAGGGACGGAAGATGAAACCGAGGAGCGACTGCCATGACGGAACCGGGACAATTGCCGGCTGAAGGAACAACGGGCCGTTCGGGGGCGCCGTTACCCGCAGAAACGGCTTCTCAATCCGAGGCGGCATATCGGGCCGACGCCTATCCCGCCGGTCAGGAAAGTCCGGGGGAAAAGGCCGCCAGCACGTCGCTGGGCGATTTGCTGGGCGAGGTCAGCGAGGACATTTCCACGCTTATGCGCCAGGAGGTCGAACTTGCTAAGGCTGAGCTACGGCAGTCGGCGACCCGGGCAGGGAAGGGTGCAGGGATGCTGGTGGGCGCTTCCGAAGCGGTCCGCTTTACCTTGCTCTTCCTCTCTATTGCTCCCTTCGCTGCTCTGGCCTACCTGATGGACACGGGCTGGGCAGCCGTCATTGTGGCCGTCATCTGGGCCGTCATCGCGGCCATCCTGGCCGTCATCGGAAAGAAGGAAATATCGGCCATCCGCGGTCTGCCGCGGACCACCGAAACAATTCAAGAGATCCCCGCGGCGTTGAAGCCCGGAAAGGACAAGCCATGAGCCAGTCACCAGAAGAAGTCCGCGCGCAGATTGACAGTACTCGGGGACGGCTGGGCACGGATGTTGATGCGCTGGCCGACAAGATCAGCCCGTCGAGCATCGCGCACCGGCAAACCGAGAAGGTTCGTGGGTCCTTTGGGCGAGCGCGGAACTGGATCATGGGGTCGGCAGACGACGGCGGGGACTCGGCCAAGCATGTTGCCCACGAGACCGGCGAAGCGGTCCGGGATGTGCCCGATACCGTGGCCAGGCAGACCCAGGGCAATCCGCTCGCAGCCGGACTGATCGCGTTTGGGGCCGGCTGGCTGCTGTCCGCATTAGTACCCGCGAGTGAGCCGGAGAAACAAGCGGCAGCCGCAGTCAAGGAGAAGGCTCAGCCCCTGATGCAAAACGCGGGTGACATGGCCAAGGACATCGCCAGTGATATGAAGGAGCCGGCGCAGCAAGCGATGGATGAGGTGAAAAGCACGGCTCAGGATTCGGCGGAGACCGTCAGGTCGGAGAGTACGTCGGCCGCCGAGGATGTCAAGGGCCGTGCGCAGGATGCACAGCAGCGTGTCCATCGGAGCACGCAGTCACCGGGAGGCGAATACAGCGTCTGAGCCTCGGGTCTCCGCGCGGCCGTGACCGGCCTTGGTCGACCACCGACACCTAAGGTCAGCCGACGGCGTCAAACTAAGGTCAGCCGCCGGCGTCAATCGGGCTCGTAGTTGCCCTGCTTCCATCGTTCCCAATCCCAGCCCGCGAGGAATTTCTGCCCGCTTTCCATCCCCTTGCCGAACAGCTTCGCCTTATCCTCCGCGGCCAGGTGGAAGTCGGTGGCGCGGTAGGCGGAGGTGTCAACGAAGATTGTGCGCGAGGAGGACCGCGGATCGCTGACGTAGGCCCTGTCGTGCGCTCCCATCATGGTGCTGATGAGAGATTTTGCCAGCTGGATATTGCTGTTGTCCGGCTTCCAGTCGCCGTCGCGGATACTCTGCTGGCCGGAGAGTTTCACGCCCAGCGTCGGCCAGCGGGAGGGTTTCCCGTCATGCCGGTCGAAGAGGGCCATCGGGAAGTTGGAGAGCATGCCGCCGTCCGTGCAGACAATATGGTCATGTCCCATCACGTCTTTGTTGGTGGGCATCTTCCATGGCCGGAAAAAGAATGGAATGGAGGCCGAGGCCCGGACGGCGTCCGCCACCAGTTGGGTGTCCGGGTCGACGCCCAGAAGGTTCTGGTAGTCCCAGGGCAGCCGCAGCATCAGCCCGCGCGAAACGTCGGAGACGATCACCACCAGTCTGTACCGTTCTGCCGGCGGCAGGGCGCTGCCCGTGTCGTCGTCCTTGAGGTCCGCCCAGGTTTCGATGCCGCCGCGGGCCAAGGTTTCCAGCAGCCAGGTGTGCAGGAAGCCGCCGGCATAGATTCCCTCGTGCAGCAGCAGGCCCGCGGCGGATCCCAGCCCGGGCAGGCGGGAGATGATCCCGACCTCGTCTTCAAACTGAGAGAAGTCCAGCTCATCCATGACCCCTTTGACCTGCGCCGCGGTCATTCCCGAGGCCAGCAGGGCGGCCACAATTGCCCCCGCGGAGGTGCCGGCCACGCGGTGGAACGTGTAGGGATCGTCGGCCGCAGCCAAGGCCGTCACGGCTCCCACCAGGGCAGATCCTTTGACTCCTCCGCCCTCAAGGACCAAGTCTGCGTCGGCCATGCGGCACCTGCTTCGGTTCAGCTAGTGGATCTGATGGTCCAGAAATCGCTGGCGAGCGAGGAGGTCAGCAGATAGGCGTATGGCATGGTGGCATACCCCTTCTTGCCCCACCCGGTGCCCCACGAGTTGCGGATAATGAAGCGTTGGGTGGTGTCGTTGTAACCGACGGCCACCACGCAGTGCCCGCCCAGCACCTTCTCAGTCGCTCCCGGCATGGGGACAACGCCCGAGGAAGCCACATCGGGTCCCTCGAAACTTTCATACACGGTGAAGCCGAAGACGATCGGGTAGCCGTCGGACAGGCAGCCCTTCATCTGGCTGAGCGCCTGGACGACGCGTGAGTAGACGATGGCGCGGTGGCTGGTGGCTTCCTGGTAGCACGCATCCGCCGGTTTGGCGGAGAATTTGCTGATGTCGTAGGGCCAGCTGGTTTCATCGCAGGCGCCCGTTTCCGCCACGGACTTGATGCCGTCGCGGATCATTGCGCCCGAATCCGAGCCCACGGTGCCCTCCATGACGCGCTCGTTATAGTAGATAAAGAGCCTCGACGGTGTGGAGGCATCCGGCAGGCCCTCCTTCATGGCGTCGAACTGCAGGCAACCGGCCACGCCGTTGCCGGTGCAGGAGCCCAGCTTGCCCTGGTCGTAGACCGGCGGGCATTTGGCGGTCAGGTCCACCTTCCGGGGAAGTTTGACGACGACGGCGGCCGGCGCGGCGTAGAGGAAGTCGCGCTGGTCGGGCAGATCGGGGATCCAGCCATAGTGTTCATTGGTCCGTGTCATGGCGCTTCGACCTCCCCCGCATGAGGCGGCCCGGCGGGACTCGACGCAGCATGCGTAATACCGAGAGTCCTCCCCGGCGGAAGCCAAGTCAAGGGCCGCGGCCGGGGCATGATAGACTGGATGACAATTGTTAGTGTGGCAGTGGATGAGTGTGTCTTGGAACCGGGTTTGAACTGTTCGCAGTTCCAATGGGTTCCGGGACGCCGTTCCGGGTTGCAGGGTTCCTGTGCAACGAATGCCACATTTTTGCATGCCTAGGCGCTGATAAGTCGCTGAGTGTGCGACTACGAGAAAAGGCTTCGCCTCAGCTGTCACCGAATCTGGTTACACAGGTGGACGGCGGGGCAAGGCAACACGAGAAACATCTCGAGAAAAAACGGAGAACACGAAAGTGCCTACGATTAACCAGCTGGTCCGAAAGGGCCGGACACCCAAGGTCTCTAAGACCAAGGCTCCCGCCCTTAAGGGCAGTCCCATGCGCCGCGGCGTCTGCACCCGCGTCTACACGACCACCCCGAAGAAGCCGAACTCGGCTCTGCGGAAGGTTGCCCGTGTGCGCCTGAACGGTGGCGTTGAAGTCACTGCCTACATTCCCGGCGTGGGCCACAACCTCCAGGAGCACTCCATTGTGCTCGTCCGCGGTGGTCGAGTTAAGGACCTCCCCGGTGTCCGTTACAAAATCGTCCGTGGTGCCCTTGACACCCAGGGCGTAAAGAACCGCAAGCAGGCCCGCAGCCGCTACGGTGCAAAGATGGAGAAGAAGTAATATGCCTCGCAAGGGTCCGGCCCCCAAGCGGCCGCTAGTAATTGATCCCGTCTACGGCTCCCCGCTGGTCACTCAGCTGATCAACAAGGTCCTGGTCGACGGTAAGAAGTCCACCGCAGAGCGCATCGTGTACGGTGCACTTGCCGGTGCCCAGGAGAAGTCCGGGGGAGACCCCGTTGCGGCCCTGAAGAAGGCCATGGAGAACATCAAGCCCAGCCTCGAGGTCAAGTCCCGCCGCGTCGGCGGTGCCACCTACCAGGTGCCCGTCGAGGTCAAGCCGGGCCGCGCGACTGCGCTGGCACTGCGCTGGCTGGTCGGCTACTCCAAGGCCCGCCGCGAGAAGACCATGACCGAGCGCCTCCGGAATGAAATCCTGGATGCCTCCAACGGTCTCGGTGCCGCTGTGAAGCGTCGCGAAGATACCCACAAGATGGCCGAATCCAATAAGGCCTTCGCCCACTACCGCTGGTAGAACCTTGCGGTTCGATGACGGCGGCAGCAGCCGCCGTCATCGGGCCACAAAAAGCTTTCCGGAAAGGGAGACACCGTGGCACTCGACGTGCTTACCGACCTTAATAAGGTCCGCAACATCGGCATCATGGCCCATATTGATGCCGGCAAGACCACCACCACCGAGCGCATCCTGTTCTACACGGGCGTTAACCACAAAATTGGTGAGACCCACGACGGCGCCTCGACCATGGACTGGATGGCACAGGAGCAGGAACGTGGCATCACGATCACGTCCGCTGCGACCACCTGTTTCTGGGACAACAACCAGATCAATATCATCGACACCCCGGGCCACGTCGACTTCACCGTCGAGGTGGAGCGTTCGCTGCGCGTCCTGGACGGCGCGGTTGCGGTGTTCGACGGCAAGGAAGGCGTGGAGCCGCAGTCCGAGACTGTCTGGCGCCAGGCGGACAAATACGACGTCCCCCGCATCTGCTTCGTCAACAAGATGGACAAGCTCGGCGCGGACTTCTACTTCACCGTTGACACCATCATTAAGCGCCTCGGCGCCAAGCCGCTGGTCATCCAGCTGCCGATCGGTGCCGAGAATGACTTTGAGGGCGTCGTCGACCTGGTCGAAATGCGTGCGCTCACCTGGCGCGGCGAGACCGAAATGGGTGCCAAGTACGAAGTGGAGCCCATCCCGGCCGATCTGCAGGCGAAGGCCGAGGAGTACCGGCACGCCATGCTCGAGACGGTTGCCGAAGCCGACGACGTGCTGATGGAGAAATACCTCAGCGGCGAAGAGCTGACCGTGGCCGAGATCAAGTCGGGCATCCGCAAGCTGACCATCACGAGCCAGGTCTACCCGGTTCTCTGTGGCTCGGCGTTCAAGAACAAGGGCGTCCAGCCCATGCTTGATGCCGTGGTGTCCTACCTGCCGTCCCCGCTGGACGTCCCGGACATCCAGGGCCACGACGTGCGCGATAACGAGAAGATCATCACTCGTTCCGCCAACGCCGAGGCACCGTTCGCCGCACTCGCGTTCAAGGTTGTGACGCACCCGTTCTTCGGTCGTCTGACCTACATCCGGGTGTACTCCGGTCACGCCATGTCCGGTGCGCAGGTCATTAACTCGACCAAGGGCAAGAAGGAGCGCATCGGGAAGCTGTTCCAGATGCACGCCAACAAGGAAAACCCGGTTGACGGGATCACCACGGGCCACATCTACGCGGCGATCGGGCTGAAGGACACCACCACCGGTGACACCCTGTGCGATCCCGCGAATCCGATCGTGCTGGAGTCGATGAGTTTCCCGGAGCCGGTGATCTCGGTTGCGATCGAGCCCAAGACCAAGGGTGACCAGGAGAAGCTGTCCACGGCCATCCAGAAGCTCTCCGAAGAGGACCCGACCTTCCAGGTCTCCCTCAACGTCGACACCGGCCAGACCATCATCGCGGGTATGGGCGAGCTGCACCTGGACATCCTGGTTGACCGCATGCGCCGCGAATTCCGCGTCGAGGCCAACGTGGGCAAGCCCCAGGTGGCCTACCGTGAAACCATCAAGAACGCGGTGGCGAAGCACGACTACACGCACAAGAAGCAGACCGGTGGTTCCGGCCAGTTCGCAAAGATCCAGATTGCGATCGCTCCGTTGGACACGTCCGAAGGCGAGCTGTACGAGTTCGAGAACAAGGTCACCGGTGGCCGTATCCCGC
>JBBRKU010000018.1:0-11574 GCA_038231735.1 Actinomycetales bacterium
CGGACGTTATTGACCAGACCGAGGTAGTCTTGGCCGCGCTATCGGAATTGGGGACTGTAATGGCGTTGGGATATCGTTTCAGCTCTCCGGCTGGACGGGCGATAGTGAAACGCATTCTGGCTGCGTTAATGGCAATATCGGCTTTCGCCATCGCGGTTCAGCTGCCGTTTGCAGCCGTCGCTCATGGGTCCAAATCCAGGTCAACCTCCGCTCCCAAACCCGCCCATGTCAACCCCGCGACAAGACCCACTTATGGAGCTCGAGAAACGCGCGTTCCATATATGTTTAGCGCCTCCAAATAAGGTGGACCGCATTCGGGGCACGGCCACAGAGGCTGGCATCGCCGCTGGGTGCGCGGCTGCTGACGACCTCCAGTGCCACGAGCCAACGGCCGCTCAGCAAATGCATCAACGTGCCACGGCCCTTGCGTGCGTGTAAACATCCGCTGGCATAGACCGCTGCAGTCTCCAAGTGATGCTGATTGGCTTCGAGCTGGAGTGCTGAACATAATCGACTTGCCCGAGGCAGGTGTAGGGCATAGTCAACCCAGAGTCAAAATTCTCCCGGCTTCGAGTAAATAGCAGAATCTGTGATTCGTTTCCCTTGTGGTCAATGTACCGTCGGCCGACGCTGCTCTCCGGTGACGTCGAGTTCTGCGACTCCCAGTGGAACAGGTCCTCGCTCAGCGCATAGTCCTTGTACATGATTGACGCCGAACGGTCCTTCTCGTCCTTTTCCAAGGTCACGAAAAAAGCGTCCGTCCTGGTTTCGGGGCACCAGGCCACGCCCTCGCGGTGCCGCGACTTCCTGCCGACCACATCGAGGTAGCCGAGGGCGGCAAGGATTTCTTCACGACGATAGGTGGCATGCGAGTAGAGCGGAATATTCTGTAGGCCCCGGCCCAGCCCCTTGGGTGCATAACGCGAGCGCGTCAGACCGAGAGCGGCCAGTTGCTGGATTTCAGCGCATGCGTGGGGAAATTGTCGGAGGAAGTTGAGGCCTTCGTCGTAGGAGCTGAATCCGCCGGCCTCGGGCCAGAGGGCAAAGAACAGCATCTTGGCAAAGGCCTGCTCACGCGGACCGAGGTCGTCGAATCCTGGGGCATCCGGTGAGGTCAGCATGGTGTAGGCCTCGGCACGCTCGGGGTCGTCGATGCATAGAAGTTGGGTCATGCGTTTGAGGATGAGGAGTTCTTCGGCGACGGAGCGCTCTGGAGCGGGTCTCGAGTCGGGCCTCGACAAGCTCGACCAGCGGTCTGTGCCTTCGAGGAGGCCGGCGTCGCGCAGCAGGGCGGTCCAGGAGTCGCCGGTCTTTCGGTAGATGTCCTGCAGCGAGTTGCCTGATTCGCGCAGAAAGTTCTCCAGGACCAGCTCTCCGTGGGAACGAACGTCGCTGACCAGCTGTGCCCGGTTGAATCGCAGCTGCGCCTTGATGTTCTCCAGCACGATCTTCTGTGCCACGCGGTCCAGCACGATCTGGGAGCCGGACGGCAGAAAGGGGAACTCGTCGCTGATGGCCTTTTCCAGCGCTTTCCTGCTCAGCCCGGTCAGTGCGCGGTACTTGGCGTCAAAGCGGAACTCCCGGCGTTGCTGGCCGATATAGTCCAGCACAGTCAGGACGGATTTGTCATCGGCCCGCCGCAGGCCACGGCCCAGCTGCTGGAGGAAGATGGTGGAGCTTTGTGTGGGGCGGAGCAGCATGATGGTGTCGATCTCGGGCAGGTCCAGCCCCTCGTTGAACAGATCCACGGCGAAGATGCAGTTGAGCTCGCGGTCCTTGAGCTGCCGCAGCGCCGCTGCGCGTTCGTCGTCGGGCGTTTGGCCTGAAACCGCGACAGAGCGGATGCCGGCCCGGTTGAAGACCTCGGCCATGTAGCGGGCGTGCTGGACGGACACGCAGAAGCCGAGGGCCCGCATCTCTGCGATGCTGGTGACTTTGTCGCGGAGCTCCGTGATGACCTTGGCGGCCCGGGCATCGTTACCGGTGTAGAGCCTGTCCAGTTGAGCCGTGTCGTAATTGCCACGCTTCCATTCCACCTGGCTGAGGTCGACGTCGTCGGCCACTCCGAAGTAGTGGAACGGGACCAGCAGGTCCGCGTCCAGCGCGTCCCAGAGGCGCAGCTCGCTGGCGATACGGCCGCCGAAGAACTGATTGGCGACGTTGACGCCGTCGCCGCGCTCCGGCGTCGCGGTCAGGCCCAGCAGTTCCCGGGGTTGAAGGTGGCCCATGATGCGGCGGTAGGTCGGAGCCTGGGCATGGTGGAATTCGTCAATAACGACGACGTCGAACCGTCCGGCTTCCAGCTCCTGGACCCCTCTGACCGCGATCGACTGGACGCTGGCGATGACGTGCTTCCACTCGGTCGGCTTGTGCTCTCCCACGTAGAGCTCGCCGAACGAGCCGCTCTGCATGACGTTGCGGTAGGTGGTCAGCGACTGCTTCAGGATCTCCTGGCGGTGGGCAACGAAGAGCAGCGTGAGGTCCCGGCCGGCCGCTTCGCACAGCCTCTTGTAGTCCAGCGCGGCCACGACAGTCTTGCCGGTGCCGGTGGCCGCGACGAGCAGATTCCGGTGGTGGCCGTGGACGTCCCTTGCGGATTCCAGGTCTTCGAGCATTTCCTGCTGGTACACGTGCGGCTGGATCTCGAGGCCGGTATAGCTGTCCGGGCTGGACACCGAGCGTCCGCCGTTGCGTTCCAGCGCGGCGTCCAGCTTGTCCCCGTCGGTTTCCGGATCGTAGGACTGGAAGGCCCGCTGCTCCCAGTAGCTGTCGAAGGTGATCTCGAACTTCTGCAGCAGCTTCGGGGTGCCCACCGAGGAAAGGCGCACATTCCACTCCAGCCCGTCCAGCATGGCCGCCTGGCTGAGGTTGGAGCTGCCCACGTAGGCCGTGTCGAAGCCGGTGTTCCGGCGGAACAGCCAAGCCTTGGCGTGCAGCCGGGTGGCGTGGGTTTCATAGTTGATCTTGACCTCGGCGCCGAATTTCGTGACCAGCAGATCGATGGCCCGGCGCTCCGTGGCTCCCATGTAAGTGGACGTGATAACGCGCAACTTTATGCCGCGGTCCTTGAGGTCCTCCAGCGCCGGCTCCAAGAGCCGCAGACCCGTCCAGCGGATGAACGCGCAGAGCAGATCAACCCGGTTCGCTGAGGCCATCTCGGCACGGATTTCGCCGGCCAGATTCGGATCATCCTTGCCGTTGGTCAGCATGGCCGCGTCGCTTAGCCTGGTGGTGGGCCGGCGCAGGTTGCGGCGGCGGAGCTTCTCCGGGACGGCGAGCGACAGCAACTGCTGTGGGCCGGCATGGATGGAGTCCGGGTGCTGAAGTGCATGGAGCAGGTCATTTGCGAGCGCAACCCTGTTTTCCGGCTTGGCGTCCAGGAGTGCAGCTCTGGTCAGTTGGCCGATGTGGCGGGCCAGAACCTCAGGCGAGGCGTCGTCATCGACCTGTCCGAATGCCGACAGCAGCTCCGGCTGCGCGGCGAGCCGTGTCGCCAGGTCGTTGGTTCGGAGCGATTCGTACAGACCTTCAGCCAGCGGTCTGGCCGCCGCTCCCCCATCAAAAGTGTTCACCTGGCCAGGCTATGCGCTGCCGGGGACATTCATGACTCTAGGTAACCGTGTGGCCGGTGAAATCTGCTCGATGGCAAGAGTCGGCAGCAGGAAGTCCACGAGAAGGTTGCAAACCATCGCCGATTAAGCGGGTGGTGAAGAGGCTCCGCGATGCCCTAACCTAGGGCCTTCAGCCGGGCTGTCCGCGCGTGGTCGATAGCAGCCAGCGCGACGCCGCTGGCCGCCAGTCTGATCGCATGGACCCTGTACCACTTCTTCAGCAGCGGCTTCCGGTTCGTCTCGCTGAGAGGCTGCGCGGGCTGAAAAACAGATCGGGATTGACGGACCGGAGCAGGTAGACGGTGGCAGCCCCGCCTACCGCGGAGCTGACCGCGCCGAGTATCAGCCATGGCCTGCTCTCCGACAGGTTCCAGCCAGCCACCAACGCGGCAACGGCCGCGGGGACATTGAGCGGAGCAATCGGTACGTAGTAGCGGCCCGGGCTGCCGGCTCCGAAGGGCGACCTGGGCAGTTCACGGCTTGCCTCGGATGCGGCGACCCGGTGCGGGATTTTGACCAGGCCCTCGTAGAGATTGCCAAAAAACCAGTGAGCATGAGTGAACTCCGCGGCGCCGAGTAACCGGGCTGTGACTACGTTGCGGCGCTCTGACAAAGCGTGTCCCATGTCGACAATGTACTCCTTCCATGTTGCCTCCTCCGGAAGGTCCATAGTTGTCCATTGCCTCTGTGCGGTCGATGCTCCGGCAGACCGTCGTGCGAGGATGGTGCCATGACCGTGGAACAGGGTCCGGTGGACCGGGCGGATTGTTGGTGTTGCGGCGGCGCATACGCTGAGGCGGACTTATTCCGGCTTAGTGCGCATCCGGAGGTGGCCGTTTGTTCCGGTTGTGCCCAGTTTCTTGCACGCCGGGCGGCGGCGCGTGCCGACGAGGCTCGGCCGAGCTGGCACGGGCGGTTGCGTTCGCTGGTGCGCCGGGCCCGGGAGGCCGTGATTGCGCGGGGCTGGCACCGCCGCCCGTTCGTGGGCCGGCTGCTCAGGGCGATTGACCGCGAACTGCCGTAGGTTAGCGCTCGGAGCGGCCGTCGGCCGGTAGGTCCGGAAGATCGGGCCTAACCAACCCGACGCCACAGCCGCGACGGCCGGCTGGGCGGCCAGAGGACAAACTGGACGCCGTCGTCGTCGACGAGGCGCAGGACTTCGCGCCGCTGTGGTGGGAGGCCTTGCTGGCGTGCATGAAAGATCCCGCAGCCGGGGAGGTGTATGCGTTCATGGACGACCACCAGGACGTCTACCGCCGCTGGGCGGGCACGGCCGGGGAGACCGGAACACCCTGCGTCCCGGACCTTGTGCCCATCCACATCGACGACAATCTCCGCAATACCCGCAGGATCGCCGACACATTCAAGGGCTTTGCCGGCGACCATTTCAACCCCAAGGGGAGCACGGGATTGCCCGTCCGCTTGGTGCAGTGCCAGACGGATGAAGCCCTCGACGTCGCCGGAGACTGCGTGGACGCCCTCATCGACGAGGGCTGGGCTACCAACCAGATCGCCCTGCTCACCACCAAGAGCCGGCACCCGGTGCATCAGGACTACTTTGACAGGGACGCCACCGCCGACTACTGGCGCGAGTTCCACGCCAACGATGCCGAGTTCTACGGGCACGTGCTCGGATTCAAGGGCCTCGAACGGTCCGTGGTGATCCTCTGCGTCAACGGCTTCAAGGAAATGGACCGGGCAGCGGAGCAGCTTTACGTGGGGCTGTCACGGGCTCGGAGTTTGCTGGTGGTGGTCGGTGATTCCGTGCTGTTGGAGGAAGCGGGCGGGAAGCAGCTAAGCCTGGCGCTTTCCCGGGCGCAGGCGTGGGAGCCGGTGGCGGAACAGCAAAACCGGCTTTCTGGGACGGCACCAGCTGATTTGGGGAATCCATTACCGTGATGACCAGGGTCCACTGGATACGGCAGGGCATGAGACTCAGCTATGCCGTCATCTGCACTTGGCTGGCGGCAGCGGGGTATGAAGGTTTGCTGGGCGTTATATCGAAAGCCGGTCTGAGGCCTTTTCGGGCGCAGGCCTGTGGGAGACAGTCTTAGGAATTGCAATCCCCCGGATGGCAGCTCCGGCCGTCCTGCTGCTCGCACTCACTGCCGCCACCGCCGTCATGCTTCAGCGGGACTTGAAGAGGCGCGACCCCGTCCGCCGCTTTACCCGGCAGCAGCGACGAGAAGGGATGAGCCGTGCCGGCGGCCTCTGCGAGCTGGAAGGCCGCTTTCGTCGCCGTTGTTCCCGCCCCGCGGAACATGGCGACCATTTCTATCCCTGGTCAAAAGGGGGCGCCACCTCAATGCAAAACTTCGTGGCCACGTGCGCTTGATGTAATCGCAGCAAGAGGTCACGGCTAACATCCCCGTTTGTTCAGCAACGGCTGCAAAACCGACGTCTACGATATTTCCCGGCGGGCAGCAGGGTCAGCGCGGGAGAACGCAGGCGCTGGAAATTGACCGTGGGGCGCGCGAGTGGATGCAAATGAGCTGTCTAATCCGGTACATCCTGAATCGGTCGATTCCGTGCCTCCAGCACCAATCCATGATTTGCCATAGCTGCCATGAGGTCGGAATCGTCGGGGTCAAAGTTGTAGTGGGTTTCATTGGCGATTCGTTGCGTCATTTCTGATGCTTGTCGTTCAAAAGTTGCATAAAGTACCAGGTCGTTACCGTGCCGAGACTCATAGCGAATGCCGTCGAACAACATCTGGCCATCCTCATTCCAATCATGGATGAACGCGCCCACTGCCCTGGTAAATGAACTATCGGAAGATCTAATAATGCCGCCGTCAACATCGTCCTTTCCGGCACGAACGGCCAGAGGGGCGATCAATGGACGCAACCAAGCGAGCGTCCCGGCCGAACCAATGTCTATGTAATCGCCCGAGAGGGTTGCCCGTCCCCAACACATCAGGCTCAACCAAGCTAATGGAACCCTTCCCGGCGTCGGATCCCCGAAGGCATGATCCATGTCATTGCCCTCGATTTCATCGTAAAGGGACAAATCGGCCAGACTTACGCGAAACTGCGCGAGGACCTCCAGCAAACACGCGTATTTCGTGGCGCCTGTGTACAACACTCGATATACGCCGTTTGGATCATCCCAACGTCCGTGAAAGTACCCGTTCCGGGAATATTGCCATGGACTCCACACCCAGGGCGTTGGACGGTGTGCGACGCAGTAGGTCAGGCGATCCCCTGATTCCACGTCCGGAGCACTCATAACCCGGCAACGAACGCTCTTGCAGCTCCAAGGATTTCCGGACCGTCAGCCTCCAGGTCGCCTTCTCTTAGCAATCTAGCGGGAGAGCGGTCATCCAGGTAAGGGTTGAGGCCCATCATCCAGCTGACCGCCGTGGTCCGTCCGGCGAATTCACTAAGCATTCGGGCGATCCGATAAGCCAAACGTAGGCGCTCAACTGTTTCCCGGCTCCGAATCGCGCGAATGCCGTCCGCCCATTCATGAACAGCCCTGGTTTCGGTTTGTGAACCGATAAAGGCCACGAGACGCGGGCCTAGAACTTCACGGAGGTCGGCGACAATTTCGTGATCGGTCATGCGCAGTGACGCTTCATATGCTTGAAGATCCGGGCGGGGAGGACCCGCAACGTTGCCGGCTGCCGTAGTTGCCATAACTTCTCCAAGCCCCTGATTCGTAAACCCATTCTAATCCCAAGCCAGTCACAGGACAATGGCTCTATGGGTGAGACCCGGTCATCCAGGCCCACCAAAGTTTCCATTCCCTCGCAGAGAACGCGCAGCCGACAGTGAGGATCGCGATGAGCTCAACCGCCGGACGACCGGCCTTGGAGTCCCGAGCAACGGCAGTTTGGGCCGGCGCTGTCCCGGGCGAGGCGTGGGCGTCTGTTGCCGGTCAGCTGCAGCTCAATCAACTGTGCCAGCAAAAGAAAACGCTAATGGTCCAACGGTCACGACTGTGACGGTTTTGTCTTTGGGTCAACCCGATGGCGAGTACTCGAAACAAGCTCTAAACGCTGGCTCGATCCAACGATGGAGGATTCGGCCACACCGCGGGGGAAATTCGGCTACTCGAAAGCTACTCTAAAGGGCTGACGAATATCCTACCGGCTGGCCGTCCAAGAAGCCCGAGGGATGGCTATTGCCGGGCCTAACGGAGCCACTCGAGCGCGGCGCCATCCAATGCGGCAGGAGATCCCGGAGAGGGCGCGTCCGACTGGCCGCGCACCCAACGCGAGCGCCGTCGTCGTCGTCCGCCATGAAATCCAAAGTGGGTCACTGACAGACAGAGTGGTACACTGAGGCCATGCCCACCGTACGCCCCCGGCACCAGATCACCGAGACTCCGGCCGTCGCCCACGCGATCGACCTGGCGGCACAGCGGTGGCCGGGGGAACCTCGGTCGAAACTTCTCCTGCGTCTGCTGGAGGCGGGCAAGGACACTCTGGAGGAGAGCGGTCACCAGGCCGACGAAGTCCGACGTGCCGCGGTCATGGCCAGCAGCGGCAGGTATCCTCACGCCTTCGGGCCGCACTACCTGGACGAGTTGCGCCAAGACTGGCCGGCATGATCGTCCTGGACGCCAGCGTCCTCATCGCCCATCTCAATCCCCTCGACAGCCATCTCGACGCGGCAACGCAGATACTCTTGGGCGCCTCCGGCGGCCTCCTGGTCCACGGCATCACGCTGGCCGAAGTCCTGGTTGGGGGTGTGCGAATCGGCCGCGGCGCGCAGCTGCATGCCGACCTGCACGCTGCGGGGGTGCGCCTGGCGGCCCACGACGAGCAGGAGCCCCTCCGCCTGGCGCAGCTGAGGGCGACGAGCGGGCTTAAATTGCCGGACTGCTGCGTTCTGGACACAGCGATCAGCAATAATGCCTCCCTTGCGACATTCGACAACGCTCTCGCGATGGTGGCCAGGCAGCGAGGGGTCGCCGTCCTGCCCTGAGCCCGGCCTGCCAACGCGGGGCCGTTGCTACGGGCCGTTCGGCCCGTAGCAACCCCTGGCCACGCCTTTTCCTGTCATGTCAATCTCATTCAGGACCACCGTGAAGGTCTGATCCAGACCCACCACGGCCTTGTGAGAGCGAAGAGCAGAGCCTATCATTTGGGCAGAGCCCCGCTCTGGGGATCAACTCCGGGACCTTCCCTCGATGGGTGAGTCGGGCACACATTCGGAGGCCTGCGTCCTGAACCTCACAGGACAGGATGGACCATGACCAAATATCTGTTCCAAGCGAACTACGTGGGCGACGGCATTAAGGGCCTCATGCGAGAAGGGGGCACAAAGCGCCGGGATGCGGTCGTCGAAGCCCTTAAATCGGTGGGAGGCTCGCTCGAATGTTTCTACTACGCCTTCGGGGAGACCGATGTCGTCGGGGTCTTTGAGATCCCGGATCAGGCCAATGCGGCCGCCTTGTCACTCATAATCAATTCCACAGGCTCCGTGAAGCTGCATCTGAAACCGCTCATGACACCGGAGGATCTCGACGAGGCCGCGAGGAAGACGCCGTCCTACCGGGCGCCGGGGCAATAGTCGGCACGAAGTTTGTGGGCACAATGGACGCGTGACTTCTCCGCTGGTCCGTCGGGACCGCGCCTGCGCCCATGGGCTTTTCGATTTGGGCGCCATCGGGGCCGGGCGGCCTTCGCGGACTCGCTGACGGAGCTCAGTCTCTTTATCCGCGCCGATAGTCGACTGGATGTATATCGCTGCCTGAGGCAACGGCAGTAATTTAGCCAGCCGCTTGAACGCGCTGCGCGTTAGGCATCAGAGTTCCACTTCGATGTTGATGAAGGCGCAAAAATCGATAAGCCAGTCCAGATCGGGACCGTTCAGGAAAACCTTTGGTGAAACACTCCCGGCAAGGCTAAACGCGTCCTTGGCCTGGTCGAAGAAGACGTATGCCGATGCGGAGTCGAGCCGACGGCTGGTCCAGACACACCCGTCCAGTCCGGCTTTCCAGGCGGCCTCCGCCCATTTCACAGTGTCGGCGTACCACGTGGACTCTGTGTCAGTCAGCTGGGACCGGTCCAACCCGAAGTGCCGCAGGCCGACACCTCGGAAGGATGCCACCTGCAACGGCCTGAGCGTCGTGATCCCTGCGGCGATCCGGTCCTTGTAGTGCCTAGGGAAGACCGTCCCTCCGGATGCGGGTAGATGATGGAGTATCGACTCGCAGACAGCCGTTTTCACGCCCTCGGCTGCGTAGAGTACAGGCACCGGCACCCCGTGCTTGTCGTCAAAGAAAGCGAACCGGGTCGGCTCCCCCATGCCCGGGTTGAATGACGTCGGGAGGCGCTTTCCGCCTGGACCGGCACCGTAAACGCGGTGCAGTACGGTGCCCTCGGGAATGGTGATCTGTTTAGGCTCGAAGGGGTTCGGAGGGGCCGCTACCGGCCCTACCAACGTTCTGCCAGATCCTGGCGCGCAGCCTCGAGGATTTTGCCCGGCTCATCCATCATCCGCGCTGGGATGCGGCCTTCCAGGTACCCGTTGGGGGATGCCAGCCACAGGAGAAGGTGGGAGTCGGACCATTCATTGCGCCGCCCGATGGCGACAACTTCCGCTATGACAGGCTGGACCTCACCGTGGTCGAACTCGAACCCCGGGTACAGGGTGCCTCTCCCCCGTTTCACTCCAAGGATTTTGCCTTCCTTAGCCAGCTGGTGGGCCATGTTCCGGTTCCTCGCGCTTCCGCCGAGGAGTGCCGCAACCGAACCACTGTCGAGCAGCCCATACTCCTTGGCGATGGCACGCCACCGGTTTTCGGATGCCTGCACGGATCGTGCCACTTCCGGACTGGCCTCAAGTCCCTGGTCTGTGCGCTCCAGCACCTCAGCGAGGGCCCTGGCCGTTCGCCGGAGCTGTTGTTCGCCACTCCGGAGACGTTCCTCGACCACGAATACGAGGTCCCGGGTTGGCTTGGACGTCCGGGTCGTCATCTTCCACCGCCCCGACTTAGCAGGGACGGTGACATACAGCGTCCTAGCGGGGTGCGGCGTTAACTTCGCCCAGGCTTTCGGCCTTTGCTTCTTATGGGCCAACGCGGAGTTCGGCAGTAATCCTTTGCGGCCGCCGGCGGAATCTTCAGGGACTTTGAGGCTCGCCGGGTTTGAGTCGCCTGCTTCATCTGAGTGACGGTTCATACCAACAAACATTACCGTCATTTGCGTCATTAGCGGTAGAGGTGTGAGGGGACCAGAGTCGGCCGTACGCTACGGAAACGTCCCTGATGACCAGGACATGCTCCCCCTCGCCGATAGTGAACTTACGTAAAGTAGAAGTGATCCTGTTGCAGAATCTGCCAGAGGTAACTCCGGGCGCAGGGCGCCTCAGAACAAGCCAGTCCGGGCCGTCGTCGTCGGCCCTACTGGCCGTCCTACTTCTCCGCGCCCGCAACCATCCCCTTGATGAAGTACTTCTGCAGGAACAAATACGCCACCAGCACCGGGGCCACGGCGATCAGCGACGCGGCGGAGGCAGCGCCCAGGTTGCTGCTCTGCTGCGAGAAGAAGGAGCCGATGGCCGGGGCGATGGTCTGGACGCTGGGTTTGGCCAGCAGGTACACGGACATGGAGTAGTCGTTCCAGATGGCCACGCCGGCCAGGATCACCACGGTGGCGGTGACCGGCTTGAGCACGGGGAAGACGATGCGGAACAGGATCTGAAAGGTGTTGGCCCCGTCCACGGTCGCAGCCTCCTCGATGGATTCGGGCAGCGAGCGCATGAAGGCGGCGTAGAGGAAGATGGCCAGCGGCAGCTGCCCGGTGACCATCACCGCGATGATGCCCCAGTAGCTGTTGATGGCGTGCAGCTGGTTCATCATCGAATACAGCGGGACCAGGATGCTCAGCGGCGGGACCATGATCAGCCCGACGATCATCAGCATGACGGTCTTGTTCATCCTGGTCAGCCGGCGGGCCAGCGGGTAGGCCGCCATGGCGCCGAGCCCGCAGACCAGGATGGTGGAGATGACG
>JBBRKU010000019.1:0-11299 GCA_038231735.1 Actinomycetales bacterium
ATGCGGCGCTCCCTTCTCGGTCATGGACATCGAGGCTGGCGGGCCCGTGGCACCGGCGTTGGGGTACTGCTGGCGGGACATAGAGTGGCTGGGTGAACCTTTTCCTTGCCAGTCTTGGCGTGATTGGTGTGGCTGCCTCCGGGCCGATCATGGCGGCAACGGCGGCCCCGGCGCTGGCGATCGCCTTCTGGCGCAACGCCCTGGGGGCGGTCATTATGGGCGGCCCGGCCGGGCTCCGGCAACGCCCGCAGTTCAGCAGGCTCACTGGCACAGATATCAGGTGGGTGGCCGTCGCGGCGGTGGCCCTGGCCCTGCACTTCGCCTGCTTCATTACCGCTCTGCAGCTGACCAGTGTGGCCGCGGCAACGGCCCTGGTCTGCCTGCAGTCCGCTTGGATTGCGCTGTTCCAGCTCTTCCGTGGCATCCGGCCGGTCCCGGCGGTGCTGTTGGGCCTAGCGCTGGCCTTCGTGGGAGTGCTGGTGATCTCCGGCTTTGACCTGACGCTCTCCTCCAGGGCGGTGCTTGGTGATTTCCTGGGTCTCGCTGGCGGGGCGCTGGCTGGGCTGTATACGCTGGCGGGCAGCCAGGCACGCCGGACCATGACCACCGGTGTCTACACGACCCTGTGCTACGGTTCCTGCGCCGTGGTGCTGGTCCTGCTCTGCCTGGTCTTCCGGCAGCCGCTGGTCGGCTTTGCGTGGCAGGCGTGGGTGGGCATCCTGGCCGTGACGCTGGTGGCCCAGATCATGGGACACAGCATCTTCAACTTCCTGCTCGCCACCATCAGCCCGTTGGTGGTCTCGATGATCATCTTGCTGGAGATCCCCGGCGCTGCGTTGCTGGCCGCCGTGTTCCTGGCCGAGAAGCTCCCCGGCGGGACGTACTTCGGCCTCGCGCTGATCCTGGCTGGACTCGCCGTCGTCGTTCTGGGCCAGGGCCGCAGCGGGATCAAGACGCCGGAACTGCCGGACTGACGACGCCGGCGATCCTCAGCGGGTGCGGCGGGCCATCTGGTTGACGCTGGCGGTATGGACCGCGCGCAACACCTTGGCGGGAAAGTAGACGGAGAAGAAGACCACCATGGGCGCCTTCAGCGCGATCTTCTTCACGTTGTGCGCCTTGTAGGTGCGCTCGAATCGGGTCACGTAGTAGCGGTAGTCCCGCGGCGAATCCTCCAGCCGGCGGGCGGACATGCCGCTGACCATGGCGGGGACATACTGGACCTTGAGCTCGTGCTCCGCCAGATGCAGGGACAGGTCAATGTCCTCATGCATCTCGTCCTTCTCATCCCGGCACGTTTCGCTGCGGATCTGCTCCCAGGCACTGCGCCGCAGGGCCATATTGGAGCCGAACAGGAAGTGGTACTGGTGCTTTGCCAGCCGGAGCATCAGCTGGCGCATCCGGTCGTCCGCCTTCAGCCCAAAGCGGCGCATCGGCATGTCATAGTAGACCACCGGTCCGGTGGCCGCGGAGATTGACGTGTCCATGAAGGCCTTCTGGACCTGTTCCACCCAGTCGGGCTCAAGCACTGAATCGGCGTCGATCCGGCCGATGATGTCGCCGCTGGCGTGATTGAACCCGAAGTTGCGGGTGGGGATGAGGCCCTGTTCGTCGTTCTGCTGCAGCAGGATGATGTGACTCTCGGGATATTCCTGCTGCATCTGCCGGACGATCTTGCGCGTGCGGTCCGTGGATTTATTGTCGATGACAATGATCTGGTCCGCGGGAACTGACTGGTACACGGCCGCGATCAGGCACTGCCTGATCACACTTTCCTCGTTGTACGCCGGGATGACCACGGCGACGCTCGGCGCGACCCCCGGAGACTCGGGGGCCGGCTCGGGGTAACCCTGCACGGGTTTGTCGGTTGGCATCAAGGACCAACTTAGCACTCAGGCCGTCCGGCGGCAGGGCAGGCGCGGCGGCAGGTCCAGGTCCTAAAACGGAAGGGGCCCCCTGTTGGGAGCCCCTTCCGCTGGAATCCGGTCCGTGTTACTGGTCCTTGCCCTTATCCGCTGAGTTCTCGATCTTCGCAGCCATATTCCGGACGGCCGACTTGGCATCCGTGGCCAGGTGGTTCGCGGTGTCCTTGACGGCGTCCGTAGCCTCGCCGCTCTTCCCGGCCGCAGCATCCGCAAGGTCCACGCCGTTGGCGGCGGCGTCGTCGGCCCGGTGGGCCCCCGTGTCGCGGATCTCGTCCGTCTTGGCCTTCGCGGCGGCAGCCGCTTCGTCGGCTTTGTCCGCAGCGGAGCCTTGGGGGGCGCCGACCGTGCTGGACGGGTGCGAGCTGACGGCGGACGGCGTGGGATTCACCGGAGCCGGCGTCTTCCACGGATCTTCCACGGGCTGTGATGCCTTCCAGGCCGCGACGCCGGCGGCAACGGCCGCGGCGATGACTCCGAAGACGAGCCAGCCCTTATGGCCGCCCTTCTGCTGGCGGCGCAGCTCCGCGGCGGCCTGCTTGGCCGCCCTGGCAGCTGCCTTCTGGGCCTTCGCGATCGTCTTCTTGTTTCCGGTCAGCTTGGCGACCACCACCTCCACCTGCTCGGGAGTCCGGGCGTTCTCCAGCGCCCTGCCCACCGCTTCGGCGGCCAGGCCCAGCTTTCCGGAGAGCATCGGCAGGTAGTCACCCACCACCTTGTCCCTTGCAGTGCTGATGGCCGGCGCCGCCCGGTCCAGCGTCTCCTGGATGCGCGGCGTGGCACCGTCCACGGCGTCCGAAATCCTCGGGGCCAGCTTCTCCAGGCCTTCCTGGATCCTCGGCGTCACGGCGGCAACACCTTCAGCAGTCATGTGGGCCGCCTTGCGAAGACCCTCCTGGACCTTTGGGGAAGCATTCTCAAGACCCTTTTCCAGCCTGGGAACTGCCCAGCCCAGGGCCGCCTCCACATGGGGCGTGGCCCATTCCTTGGCCGTTTCAACGCGCGGAGCCGCCCATTCCACGGCGGTGTCCACATGAGGAGCTGCCCATTCCCGCGCACTTCCGACGCGGCTGGCAAGCGTTTCCTCCAGGTCTCGGGTAATGCGGTCTGCTTTCTTCACAACTACCTCCCGGATTATTTGGAAATTCTTCTTTAGCCTACGTGGATTGAGTGCCCCCGGCTATTCTTGGGCCGAGATGGCCGAAGATGTGGGGCGCCGGATAGGCCCAGCTGCCACGGGTTCACTGTGCGCGGAACTGGTGGAAAGGCCCGGCGCTTCTTTAGCCGGACGTGGAACAATGGCGCTATGACTGCTATCCCAACCGCAAAAGCAACCATCCACACCAACCAGGGCGACATCGTCGTTAACCTCTTCGGCAACCATGCGCCCAAGACCGTGAAGAACTTTGTTGGTCTGGCCACGGGCGAAACGACCTGGACGCACCCGTCCACCGGTAAAGAAAGCAATACGCCGCTGTATGACGGCACCATCTTCCACCGCATCTTCAAGGACTTCATGATCCAGGCCGGGGACCCGCTGGGCCGCGGAACTGGTGGTCCCGGCTACCAGTTCGACGACGAAATCAACCCGGACCTGAACTTCAACGAGCCCTACAAGCTGGCCATGGCGAACGCCGGAAGCCCGGGGGGCCGCGGCACCAACGGCTCGCAGTTCTTCATCACCACCATCCCCACCACCTGGCTGCAGGGAAAGCACACCATCTTCGGCGAAGTGGTGGACGCGGACTCCAAGACCGTCGTCGACGCCATTGAGGCTGTAGCCACCGGCCCCGGCGACAAGCCCCGCGAGGACGTCGTCATCAACAGCATCACCGTCGAGCAGCTCTAACCCTCTACGCTGGTCGAGCTTGTCGAGACCACAAGCTAGGACCCGACACATGAGTTACGGAATTCCGACGGCGGGCATTCCCGCCGATGTTCCCGTCTGCCCCCGCCACCCGGACCGCGTCTCCTACGTGCGGTGCCAGCGGTGCGGTAGGCCGGCCTGCCCGCAGTGCCAGCGCAGTGCCGCCGTCGGAATCCAGTGTGTTGACTGTGTCAATGAGGCCGCCCGCGCGACGCCGGCCAGGCGCACCCCTTATGGCGGTACCGCCCGCGCCGGCCGACCGCTGGTCACCTACGTCATTGTCGCGGTGTGCGTTTTCGTTTACTTGCTGGAATGGATCATTCCGCGGGACACCATCTTCCAGGACTTCGCATACGCGCCCTTCCTGACGGAGTCCGAGCCCTGGCGGATGATCACCTCGGCGTTTCTCCACTCCCAGGGCGTGCTGCTCCATATCGTGTTCAACATGTACGCGCTGTGGATTCTGGGCAGCGCGCTTGAGCCCGTACTGGGCCGGCTGCGGTACGTGGTCCTGTATTTCCTCTCCGCATTTGCCGGTTCCGTGGGCGTACTCCTGCTGACCCCGATCGACACGCCCGTCGTGGGCGCTTCCGGTGCCATCTTCGGACTCTTCGGAGCACTCTTTGTCATTCAGCGCCAGCGCGGCGGCAACGTGCGGCAGATCGTCATACTCATTGCCATCAATGCTGTGATCGGCTTCCTCCCCGGGTCCAATATCGCCTGGCAGGCGCACCTTGGCGGGCTTATTGCCGGAGGCCTGGGAGCTGCCGTGCTGGCGTACGCCCCGAGCGGACGTCACCGGAACCTGGTCCAGTGGGGCGGCCTTGCCCTGCTGCTGGTGGTCCTGATCGGCCTGACCGTTGTCCGGGCCGCCATGATCCAATCCGCGGTCCAGGGCGCGCTGTAGTCGCCGGCTCCGTCCTGCCCATCGGGTGTCTCCCTACCCCGACTTATCCACAGGTTCATCAACAGCTGGGTATAAGTTACACACCTGTAGTTCGAATAACGGAAAATCCGTCGACCACGAGTTATCCACAGCGATATACACACTGGGTATAACTTACACACATGTAATTCCACAGCTGTGGATTACTTTCAGGTCCCGGAATGACAGGAATTGGCCCGATTTTGCCGCGTCAGTTGTCAACCGCTGTGGACAACCGGGAGTAACAGCTGTGGAAACTGTCATTCGAACATCACACGCACGGGCCGGTTCCGAAGTCATGCACACGTGTGTATAAGTGGGACCGCCAACCTGGGATTTCGACGCGCTACCGCCCAGGACCACAGCGGCTGAGGTTCACCTGGGCGCAGCACCGGACAGCTCAACCGCGTCGTTAGCCGCGGCGCTCAAGAGCCTGCCGGTCCCAATTCCCGCAGATGGCAGCGGCTTCGTAGGTGCTCTGCAGAAACCCCATCAGCAGAGAGTCGGGGTCGGCTGCGGTCCTCACCAACCGATAGGGAAGCACGAACTCGCCGAGTTCCACGCTGAAGTACGCACCCTTGGTGGGGATCGGAAAATCCCTGAATCCGTCCGACTCCGGTAGGCATAGGCATAGAAGATGCCTTCGGTGTCGCCGCCGGGCCAATAACAGGCGCTGCTCAACTCGTGGGAATACGCCTCATGCATCACGGCCGGTCCGCAATGGGGCGCGCCGCCCGGATGCGGTGGTGCGGTCCGGCCGGAAAAGCGCGTGATGGCCAGATCGAGGACGCGTGCAAAGTATCGTCCGGTAAGGGAATGGCCCCTGCGATCTCCACGGGCATTGGCCAGATCTGCGTTGATAAGGTCCAGCTCATCCAAGGACCCCATGAGGTCGGTATGGAAGTCCGCCACTGAGCGCGATGCCAGGGCGATGGACCGGCCCCGGCCGGAAACGGGCAGAATATCCACGCGGTGCGAATCGAAGTCGATCTGGAAACTCCGGCCCGAAGGGTGCGGCATGACGTGGTGAGCCCGCGCGCCGTCATGTAGAGGGTGCAGTTCCACCAGTGGTTGGACAAGGGGGCGTTGGCCAGGCGCACGTGTCCGACAATCTGCGTGAAAAGCTGCAGGGTGTCCCGGGTTTCCTGCCATGGCGTCACGGGCAGCAGTGGCCACGAGCCCGACGCCACCGGGTGCCTTTCACCTCCGACGGTAGACGTCGACGTCCTCCCGGCCAGTCTGGCACCGGCACGGACGTCCGACAAGCGGAGTAGGATCGCGGCATCACTTCAGTTCTCAAAGGGAAGAAGGAGCCATGTTCGGCGATATACATGCTTTCAGCGGTTTCTCTGTGGATGACGTTGCCACGGCCAAGAAGTTCTACGGCGAAACGCTCGGCCTGAAGGTGGACGAGACAAACGGGCTGCTGAACCTGCACCTTGGCGGAGGCACCCGCATTCTGGTCTACCCTTCACCAAGCCACGCGCCGGCGTCCTACACCGTCCTGAACTTCCCGGTCCAGGACATCGAGGCCGCGGTGTCGGCACTGGCTGAGAAGGGCATCCAACTCGAGCGCTACCCGCAGATGGCCAGCGGGACCGATGAAAAGGGTATCTTCCGGGGCGGTGGACCGCTCATTGCCTGGTTCAAGGACCCCGCGGGCAACGTCCTTAGTGTTCTCCAGGACAGTTGACCGCAGGCCTCCTCCCGGAACCCTCGCATCCGAGGGGTCAGTGGATCACGGGGTGCTTTCGACGTCCTCATCCTGGCGGACCGCCGTCGAACGCTGGCGTCTGAACAGCACCACGAAAGCCACCGCGCCAGCGAGGAAGATGAGGCCGGCGACCCAGGTGTTCACACGCAGCCCCAGGATCAGGTTGGCATAGTCGGAGCGCATGAGTTCAAAAGCGAAGCGTCCGGCCGTATACCCGGCGACGTAGAGCGCGAAGACGCTGCCGGCTCCGAGCCGGAAGCGCTTGTCCAGCAACAGGATCAGCAGTCCCACCACCAGGCACCAGAGGGATTCGTACAGGAACGTCGGCTGGAAATAGCCCAGCACGACGGGCGCCCCGGCCGCGTCGGTGAGCGCGGTTCCGGCCGCCGGGTCCATCTGGTGGATCTGCAGTTTCCACGGAAGCGACGTCGGGTCCCCGTAGAGCTCGTTGTTGAACCAGTTGCCCCAGCGGCCCAGCCCTTGCGCGAAAATCACACCCGGCGCCACCGCATCCAGGAACGCGACAAACGACACCTTGGCCCGACGGCAACCGATCCAGGCCCCAAGGCAGCCCAACGCAATGGCACCCCAGATGCCCAGGCCACCATCCCAGATGGCGAACGCGTTCCACGGGTTTTTGCCCGGCGCGAAGTACAGCTCGGGGTCGGTGATGACGTGGTACAGCCTGCCGCCGATAATGCCCAGGGGCACGGCCCACAGGCAGGTGTCCAGGACCAGACCGGGTTGGCCGCCGCGTGCCTGCCAGCGCTTGGAGCCAAGCCAGATGGCGATCGCGATCCCGGCCAGGATGCACACGGCGTAAAAATGGATGGTCAGCGGTCCCAGATGGAAGGCGCTGACCGTGGGGGACGGGAAGAACGAGTCAGTCGCGGTCATTGCGGGCATGGATCCTGTCCGGAATCGTAAGCGGGGTTTGCTGGCATCGTCTGGATGCAACCAAATCAGGATAGCTGTTCGTGCTGGCAGCCACCCAAGACCGGTCCCAGCCGATACCCCCATCCACTGAGCACTTGGTGCGCGATACAGGCGGCAAACGGACACCAAGTGCTCAGTCGATGGGGTCACAGAACCGACTAGGAAGCCGACGACGGCGCTCCCGGCAGATCCGCTGGCTTGCGGATAAAGAAGGCCGCGGCCACCGCGAATACCGAGATCACGGCGCCGGCAAGGAAGGCCGCCCGCGCGCCTCCTGCCGCGGCACTGCGGTCAGCGGCCCCGCCGGCACTGAAGGCCGCCGTCTGCACGGCCAGAACCGTAATGAACAGTGCCGTGCCGGCAGCGCCGGACACCTGCTGGACCGTGCCGACGATCGCGCTTCCATGCGAGTACAGTTGCGGATCCACGGCGCCGAGTCCGGCCGTGAACAGGGGCGTGAACAGCAGTGCCATTCCAAGGCTGAGCAGCAGGTGGGCCGCCAACACAAAGAACGGCGAAGTGTCCTGGCCCACCGTGCTGAGCACCCACAGCACTATGCTCACGATGACCGAGCCGGGCACCAGCAACACGGTAGGGCCGTACCTGTCGTACAAACGCCCCACCAGCGGAGCCAAAAGACCCATCACCAGGCCGCCAGGGAGCAGCAGCAGGCCGGTCTGGACGGGCTGGAGTCCCAAGACCTGCTGCAGGTAGAGCGGCAACACGATGATGGTGCCAAACAGGGCCATCATCATCAGGGCCATCATGGCGATGGCCATGGTGAACGTCCGTGAGCGGAAGGTGCGCAGATCCAACAGTGCGCGGCCGTCGCGCTGCAGCCGCAGTTGGCGGATGATGAACGCGGCCAGCCCAGCGGCACCGCCGGCCAGCGCAATCCACATCGGCAGGGCTGAGCCGCCTCCGGTTCCGGTCTGGGACTGCGGCCCGCCATTGTCACCGACCCGGCTCAGCCCATAGATCAGGCCGCCGAAGCCCAGGGCGGAGAGGACCACCGAGAGCACATCCAGGGGCAGCCGGCGGGGTTCACTGACGTTCTCCACCTGGCGGACGCCGATGATGAGCATGACGACGGCGATCGGCAGTACCAGCCAGAACATCCAGCGCCAGGACAGCGAGTTCAGGATCATGCCGGATATCGTGGGGCCTATGGCCGGGGCCACGGAAATGACGATGGAGACGTTGCCCATGGTCTTTCCCCGCTCATCGGTCGGTACCAGGGTCATGATCGTGGTCATGAGCAGCGGCAGCATAATGGCGGTGCCGCAGGCCTGGACCACGCGGGCAACTATCAGCAGTTCGAATCCCGGCGAGAGCGCGGCCATCAGCGTTCCGGCGGAAAACAGCGTCATGGCGGCCACGAACATGGGCCGGGTATGGAAACGCTGGAGCAGGAAACCGGTGATGGGGATGACCACTGCCATGGTCAGCATGAAGGCGGTACTCAGCCACTGGACGCTGCGTGTATCGATGTGCAGGTCCAGCATGATGACACGCAGGGCCACGCTCATGATGGTCTCGTTGAGGATCACGACAAACGTCGCCACCAGCAGCAGCCAGATCACCTTGTTATTGCGGGCACGGTAGTCGGCAGGTACACGGTCCGGCTCAGCACCGGATCCGGCCTGCGGTTCCGGCAGCGTCCGCGGTTTTGAGGACGGGCCTTCGGCCACGGGAATTCCTGTCAACGGGGCACAGTGGGGGCTGTGCCGGAAGAAGGGATGGGACAGTGGACGTAACCAGATCAGGCTACGCCGCGATCGCCGCAAACGGGGGAAATCTTCGCGGCTGGCGAACGCAGCCCGCTGGACGCCGGCGCCACTCCTCCACAGCTTCAGTGGCCCCGTGGCGGGGACTTGCCTTCCGGCCTACAATGAGCCCATTACTGACCGGTAGTTTCGACTCAACAGTTTTCGACTCAAAAAGAGGGATGCTGCTTTGAACGACGAAGATCTGGCAATAATCGACCTGGACAACGCTGAGGCCACGGACGGTTCTGCGGCTCGCGGGGCCATGACGATCCGTGCATGGAGGGAAGAAGACCAGGAAAGGGGATTCCGGGCCCGACTCATTTTCACCGCCGGCGACGGTTTGGAGTCAAGCCTGGTGTTCGCCGAGGAACCCGAGCGGGTCGTCGATGCCGTTCGTCAGTGGCTTTCCGAAACTACTGGCTGAATTTCCGCTGGTAGCCGAGCTGACCGGCCCAAAAATTCCCCCAAATTATGGACTGGTTTTGATTGACAACTATAAGTCAGATGGCCATGCTAATGCATGGGATATTTATCCCGGAGCTGGTAGCCCAGTCCCACAAAACTTCAGTTGTCTGACTCGCCGGACAACAGGATCAGGGGGCAAGCATGAACGGGACCGGTTGCCAAGGTTGGGAGCTTAAACTTCTGGGCTATTGGCAACTCAAACGCGACGGACAGCCGATTGACGTGGGCATCCGCCAGCAGCGCCTGATCGCAGCCCTTGCCCTCCTCGGTGCAAGGTCACGGCATTTCCTTGCGGGCCGACTATGGCCCGACAGTTCCGAGGCCCAGGCGGCGGGCAGCCTGCGGGCCAGCGTCTTCCAGGTCAACCACCAGCTTCCGAACCTGCTGTGCTTTTCCAACGACTCCCTCTTTCTGGACCCGGCCGTCACAGTGGATTTCCAGCGCGTCCGCTGGCTTATAGCGGATATCGAGAATGCCGGGGAGCAGGTCACTGCCGCGGCCACGGACGTCCTGCGCGACGCGGACCTGCTCCCCGGCTGGTACGACGACTGGGTCATCTTCGAGCAGGAGCGGTTCCAGCAGCAACGGCTGGAAGCGCTGGAAAACCTGGCCAAACATTTCCTCTTCATCGGCGACCTTAACCACGCCATCGACGCCGCACACGTGGCCGCTTCGATCGAGCCACTGCGGGAGAGTGCCCAGCTGATTCTGCTGCGGGGGCACCTCGAGGCGGGCAACACCGCCTGGGCGCTGCGGGCCTTCCACGAATTCCGCACAAAGTTGCGCACGGAACTCGGTGTTTCGCCTTCCCGCCGCTTCGCGGAGCTGCTCGAGCTCCAGCCTGTTGCCGAGCCGCCCATTCCGTGAACCGACTTGGCGCCGGGACGCCGTCAGCGCCCCGGCTGGCGTTTTGCCGACACCTGCTCCAGCGCGGGCAGCATCTCCAGCATGGTTCAATTTGGGGTCGAGTCCACCATGTTGCTGCCCTCTACAGGAGGCGATTTTCCCTGCCCGAAATCGCCGAACGCCGCAGGTCAGCGCAGTAACACAGAAATAACGGAACAGTAACTGCGGTGCCTATTTACTGCTGCTAGCTGCTTCTTCGATCGCCACCGATTAGCAGGCTGATGGGATCGCGGCCCTCTTTGTAACGGAAATTGTAACGGAACTGTAACGGAACTGGAGGGAAGAGGATGGAGATGACCCCGATGGGAGATTCGGCTTTGGGCACCGCCGATGCCGGCGGTACACCCGGTGATTTGGCATCCAGGAAGGACAGTCCTTGGGGCCATGACGGTGGTGCCAAACCGGGGCGGGAAATTCGGTGGCGGCGGATGCAAGGCGTCGTGCTGCTGGGGGCGGTTCCGGGTTCAGATCCGGCGCAAAGGCTGTTCTTGGTGCGGCGTCCCGACGGTCGGGCCGTTCAGCTTTCCGAACTGCTGTACCTCATAGTCGGTGCCGCCGGCCATGAGCGGACCACCGAGGCGCTGAGTCTGGAAGTGAGTAGGATCTGCGGTCGTAAAGTGACCACCGTGGGTCTGATCCATTTGATCGACCGGGAGCTGCGGCCGCTGGGTCTTATTGAGCACGCCGTCGACATGGAAACGTGAACACGTCTTAGGAACTTCAATGCCGCCCCTGTCATTGGTGCGATCGTGGAGCTGGCTGTTGAGGCAGCGAGCAACGGTTCCACGGCCAATG
>JBBRKU010000020.1:0-11174 GCA_038231735.1 Actinomycetales bacterium
GCGTCAAACCAGTGAGCCCAAACCAAATCTCCTCAATGTATATCCATGGAAGGGTGCGTCGGATGGAAGCCTGCATTGCACTTATCCGAGGGCCAGCACCGCCTGCCGGACCGCGGCGCTCAATCGCATGCCCCGCCCCGGTGTCCCGCCCTGCTCCGCACGTTGCGGAACATAGCCAAAGCCAAGCCCGTACGCAGGATCGGCAAAACCCAAAGCCGCGTTGGCGCCGTCGTGCCCAAAGGCCTGCTGGCTGCCGAAGTCCATACGCGCGTGGGATTTCATGAACACGACGGCGAAGGCGCTCTCCTCGCTGAAGACCCTGTCGACGCCCCAGACCTGCTCCTGGCTCATCGCGGCGATGGTCTCCGCGCCCAGGAACGGCCGGCCGCCGTCCACTCCCTCGACACCCGTGCTCGCCGCGGCATACAGCCTGGCCAGTCCGACGGCGGATCCCACCCCGGCGCCGCTGGAGCTGCCGGCGGCCCGGACTGAGCGCACATTCGGCAACGCCAGCAGATTGCCCGCCCGGACGTTGCCCGCCATCCCCGGAATACCCGCGGGATCGGCAAACGGCTGCGCCGGATCCTCGTCGAAAAGCACGTCCCGGTAGCGGTGCTCCTGGTCCGCGGGAAGCCCCAGAAACATGTCGATCCCGAACGGCATGCGGATCCGCTCCTCGTATAACGCCTGCAACCGCTGGCCCGCGACGCGCCGGCACAGCTCCTCCAGGAAAACGCCCATGGTCAGCGCGTGGTAGCCGAAGGCGTTGCCCGGACGCCAGAACGGCACCGCTGCTGCCAGCCGGGCGGCGACGGCGGGCGAGTCGTTGTATTCCTCCATCGCGAATCCACCCGGCACGCCCACCAGCCCAGCCTGGTGGCTGAGCAGCTGGCGGACGGAAAGCGTGTCCTTGCCGTGCCGGCCGAACTCGGGCCAATAGCTGGTGACCGGAGCGTCCAGGTCCACCAGGCCGTCCTGCACCAGCAGGCTGAAGGCTAGCGCGGCGACGCCCTTGGAGCAGGAGAAAACCCCCGTCACCGAATCCGCGGCGATCTCCGGGCCACCGTGCAGATCCAGCACGTTTCGGCCGTGGTGGTACACCGCCAGCTGGGCGCTGTAGCCGGCGTCGGCGTCGGCGTCGAGCATGGAGTCGAAGAGCTCGTGCACGGTGTCAAAGTCGGGCGTGGCGAAGCCCGCGGCGTGGTTGGTCATGCGCTCCAGCCTATTCGGCCCTGGACCCATGGCCCAGCAGGCTACCCGCGAGTAGCATAAGAGCCAGCAGCCGGCCCACGCCACGACCAGTGGCGAGCAAAAGGGTCATCGAAAGGGGCCACATTGAGCACCAAGGTTGAAAGCGATACGGGCACGGCCAACGCAGCACCCAAAGTCACCGAGCAAGAGGCCCGGCAGGTCGCCGAGGCCGCACGCGAGACCAGCTGGACGCGGCCAAGCTTCGCCAAGGGCCTCTACCTTGGCAACTTTGATCTGTCGCTGATCCATCCGCATCCGCAGCCCCGGCCCGACGACGTCGAACGCGGCGAAGCCTTCCTGGCGCGCCTGCGCCCCTACTGCGAGACGATGGAGTCCGCCCGGGTCGAACGCGATGCCCTGATCCCGGACGAATATCTGACCGGCCTGGCGGAGCTGGGCGTTTTCGGCATGAAGATCCCCCGCGAATACGGTGGCCTGGGGCTGACCCTGACCTACTATGGCCGAGCATTACAGCTGATGGGCTCGGTGCACCCTGCCTTCGGCGCCCTGATCTCGGCGCACCAGTCGATAGGTGTGCCGGAACCGGTCAAGGTCTTCGGCACCGAGGCGCAAAAGAAGGAGTACCTGCCTCGGTGTGCGGCCGGCGCCATCACCGCCTTCCTGCTGACCGAGCCGGACGTCGGCTCCGACCCGGCGCGGATGGGCTGCATGGCCGTGCCCACTGAGGATGGCTCCGAATACATCCTGGACGGCGTCAAGCTGTGGACCACGAACGGCGTCATTGCCGAGATCGTGGTGGTGATGGCCCAGGTTCCCAAGCACACACTTCCCGACGGTACCGAGGCCAAAGGCGGCATTTCGGCCTTCGTGGTCGAGGCGGACTCCCCCGGCATCACCATCGAGAACCGCAACTCCTTCATGGGTCTGCGCGGCATCGAGAACGGCGTCACCCGGTTTCACCAGGTGCGAGTACCGGCCGCCAACCGGTTGGGCCGAGAGGGGCAGGGGCTGAAGATTGCGCTGACCACTCTGAACACCGGCCGTCTGTCCATCCCGGCGATGTGCGCCGCCACCGGAAAGTGGTCGCTGAAGATCGCCCGGGAATGGTCCAACGCCCGCACCCAGTGGGGCAAACCGGTGGGCCAGCATGAGGCGGTGGGCAAGAAAATCGCCTTCCTGGCCGCAACTGCGTTCGCACTGGAGGCGGTGTTTGAACTCTCCGCGGAACTGGCCGATTCCGGCATGAAGGACGTGCGGATCGAGGCCGCGCTGGCCAAGCTGTGGTCTTCCGAAATGGCCTACCGGTGCGCCGACGAGCTGGTGCAGATCCGGGGCGGGCGCGGGTATGAGACGGCGGCGTCCCTGGCCGCCCGGGGCGAGCGGGCGGTGCCGGCCGAGCAGATGCTGCGGGACACGCGCATCAACCGGATCTTCGAGGGATCCACCGAAATCATGCACCTGCTCATTGCCCGGGAGGCGGTCGACGCGCACCTGAGCGCGGCCGGCGATCTGGCCTCGGCCACGGCCTCGCTGGCCGACAAGGGCAAGGCTGCCATGGCGGCCAGTGGCTTCTACGCCAAATGGCTGCCCCAGCTGGCCGTCGGTAAGGGCATGGATCCCCGTTCCTACAACGACTTCGGCCCGCTGGCCAAGCACCTGCGCTACGTGGAGCGCCAGTCTCGCCGGCTGGCCCGGCAGACCTTCTACGGGATGGGCCGCTGGCAGGCCAAGCTTGAGTTCAAGCAGGCGTTCCTGGGCCGGATTGTGGACATCGGCGCGGAGCTGTTTGCGATGGCGGCCTGCTGCAGCCGGGCGGAGATGCTCCGGCTCAAGGATCCCGTCCAGGGCCGGCAGTCGATCGAGCTGGCCGATGCGTTCTGCGATCAGGCCAGGATCCGGGTCGATGCGCTGTTCACAGAGCTGTGGCACAACACGGACGACGGCGACAAGCGGCTTTCGGCGCGGGTGATGGCGGGTGACTACACCTGGCTGGAGGAAGGCATCATCGATGTCTCCGAGGGCACTGGTCCGTGGATTGCGGATGCCACCCCCGGCCCGTCCGGCAAGGAGAACCAGCGGCGCCGCTACCGCTAAACGCTGGACCCGCTGGCCGAGCCTGCCCGCTGGTCGAGCCCGGCCGCCGGTCGAGCCCGTCGACCCCGTCAGCAGAGACGTCCCGCCCCGTGAAAGCGCGGGTTCATCCAACGGGAATCCAAAACTAACCGGGGCGAAACGCCGTCGCAACATCCGGACGCCAGACTGGATTTAGGATCCGGTGCGGATCCGAAGGGTCAGTCAAGGAGGCGTGCCGTGTCTGTTGATGGTGGTGCTCAAACTGCCCCGGCGCTTACCCGCGTCAGAAGCCTTGGCTCGCTGCACCGCGGCGACATTGTCGAGGCCAGGATCCTGGACCTGGTGGTTCATCGCGGGCAGGTGGTGGAGACCGCACCGGGAATCGGCGCCCTCTGGATCCGGAAGGATGGCACCGGCGAGCGCAAGCTGCTGTACCTGGAGGAGTACAGTATCTGGCTGGTCCTCCGGTAGCCGAAGCCCGGCTTCCGTAACTGACCACCTTTGGCCGCCCGCGGCCCCATAAATCCGGCGTGCCGTCAGTTCTGTCGGCGAGTCGGATTGATAAGTGGTCAGCTTTCGACGATTTACCTGCCCCGCCCCCGGAGACAGTGCTACGCGAGGTTCGCGGACAGGAAGTCCAGGGTTTTGCGCCACGAGTCCGCGGACGCGTCCTCCCGGTAGGTCCGCTTGGTCGTGTCGTTGAAGAAGGCGTGCCCCGCGCCCGGATACACCACCGCGGTGAAATCCACGCCGGCCTCCCGCATCGAGTCCTTCAGCTCCGGCAGCTTCGAGACGAGCGCCTCATCCTTGTCCCCATAGAAAGCCAGGACCGGGCAGGCAATGCCGTGCAGCTGGTCCACGCTGAAGTCCGCGTGCCCGTAGAACGGGACCGCGGCCCTGAGCCGGGGCTCATTGACCGCCAGCGAGAACGAATAGGTGCCGCCAAAACAGAATCCGGTGATGCCGATCCTTCCGGCCACTGCCGGGATCCCCGCCAGGTATTCGAAGCCGACCCGAAGCGCGGCCAGCGTCTTCTCGGCAAAACCGGGTGCCCGCAGCGGCGCCATCGCCTCGCGCAGTTTGGGCTGGATTTGGGAACGGGTCTGCGGATCCAACAGTTTGTCCTGCAGTTCGGCGGCCACTTCCGGCTCTGGACCCGCTTTGCCCAACAGGTCAGGGGCGATGACCAGGTAGCCTTCGGCCGCGAATCTTTCGGCCACACCCTTCATATGCTCCACCAGCCCCCACACCTCATGGATCACCATCAGCCCACCTTTGAGCCGGACCCCCTCGGCTGGTTCGCTCAGGTATGCGGATAACGTCCCGTCGATTGAAACCATTTCACCCATGCCCTTGAGCCTTGCAGAGAAGGCTGGGCAAAAGCTAGCAGTCCTCCCCGCCGGGTGTGGAGGTCTGCCCCCTGAAGCCGCGTTTTGAGGTGCAGATCTCCACACCCGGCCGGAAGACCGTAACGGTGTTGCGGGCCGGAGGTGAACGGTGGTTCACTAGGGAGTGAACGCTCGTTCACCACCCACGTCTTCCGGAGGAACTCCGTGCCCGCCCATTCGGCAAAAACCGTCAGCCGCAAGTCCACGGGACTCATCATCACCATCCTGTGCCTGAGCGGAACGGTGGTGGCCCTGCAGCAGACCATGGTGGTCCCGCTGCTGCCGGACTTCCCCAAAATCCTCAGCGCCAGTCCGGAGGACGTCTCCTGGCTGGTCACCTCCACGCTGCTGACCAGCGCCGTGGCCACCCCCATCGTCTCCCGGCTGGCGGACATGTTCGGCAAGCGCCGGATGATGATCGTGGCCATGATCATGATGGTCATCGGCTCGCTCATTGCCGCCGTGGGCGGCGGTTTCCTGTGGCTGGTCGTGGGCCGCTCCTTCCAGGGCTTCGCCGCCTCCCTGATTCCGGTGGGCATCAGCATCATGCGCGACGAGCTGCCAAAGGAGAAAATCGCCTCCGCCGTGGCCCTGATGAGCGCCACGCTGGGCATCGGCAGCGCGCTGGGGCTTCCGCTGTCGGGGCTGATCTACCAGAGTATGGGCTGGCAGGCCATCTTCTGGATCTCGGCGGCCATCGGCGTCGCGCTGATCCTGGCCGTGCTCGCCGTCGTGCCCGAATCGGAGGTCCGCACCCGCGGCAGGTTCGACATCGGCGGCGCCATCCTGCTCTCCATCGCCCTCACCGCCCTCCTGCTGGCCATCTCCAAGGGGGGCAACTGGGGCTGGACCTCTGAGCCGACCATCCTGCTGTTCCTGACCGCCGCCGTCGCCCTGGCCGTCTGGTTCCCGTTCGAGCTGCGGGTCAGCCAGCCGATGGTGGATCTGCGGACCTCCGCCCGCCGCCCGGTGCTGCTGACCAATATGGCCTCCATCCTGGTGGGCTTTTCGATGTACGCGAACATGCTCTCCACCACGCAGCAGCTGCAGATGCCCAAAATTTCCGGCTATGGTTTTGAGCTCAGCGTGGTGGTTGCCGGCCTGTGCATGGTTCCCTCGGGCCTGGCGATGGTGGCGCTGGCGCCGATTTCAGCGGCCATCACCAAGCGTTTCGGCGCCAAGACCACGCTGATCGTCGGCGCGCTGGTGCTGGCGGTGGCGTATGTTGCCCGCGTGTTCCTGACCAGCGAGATCTGGATGATCATCGTCGGGGCCACGGTGGTCAGCATGGGCACGGCGATCGCCTACGCGGCGATGCCAACCCTGATCATGCGTTCTGTACCGATCACGGAAACAGCCTCCGCGAACGGCCTGAATTCGTTGCTGCGCGCGGTGGGAACCTCGACGGCGAGCGCCACGGTGGCGGCCGTCCTCACCTCGGTGACGCTGAAGGTTGGCCCGGTGACGCTGCCGCAGCTGGACGCGTTCAAGGACATTTTCTGGTTCGCCGCGATCGCCGCGCTTCTCTCCATCGGCGTAACGGCATTCATCCCGAAGTTCCGGCCGGTCTCGGTCGCAGCCTCCACCGCGGCCGCCGCTGCGGCCACGACAACGGCCATCACCACGGAAAAGGAGCCGACGACGACGGCGGTTCCATCGGCGGGGCTGCCGGCGGAAGGCGGCGAAATAGTGGTCCGGGGCACCGTCGTGCGCTCCGACCAGCGGCCCATCCGGCACGCCGTGGTCACCGTGCTGCATACCACCGGCGAGCCCGTCGACTGGAGCCGGGCAGACAACGATGGCGCCTACTCCGTGGTACTGCCCGGACCGGGCAGGTATCTGGTGGTTTCCAGTGCCGATGGTTGGGCTCCGAAGTCGCAGGTGCTCGAGTTTACGGATGCAACCACCCGGCAGCAGATCCGGCTGTCTGAACGGCTGACCATTTCCGGAACCGTCCGGCATGCCGGTGGCCCCTTGAACCAGGCTCTGGTGACTCTCACTAAACCGACCGGCGAATCGGTGACGTGCACGCATACGCAGGAAGGACGGTACGAGCTGCCCCTTCCAGCGGCCGGACGGTACATTCTCACGACCTTGGACCCGTCCCGCACGCACGCCCTGGCAAAACAGGTCCTCGTGGCCACCCAGCCCGCCGTGGTGGACTTCGACTATGGTGCCTCCGATCGCGATGGCTACGCGTCTGACGATTTTGGCCACGAAGCCGCGCTGCCGGCCTCTCCGGTCCCGGCCTCGACACTGGCCCGGCGATGAGCGAGAACGCCACGCGCAGCGCCATTGTTGACGCGGGCCGCGATCTTTTCGGTGAACACGGATACGCCGCCGTGACTATCAAGGACGTCGCCGCCCGCGCCGGCTACTCTCCGGCCATGGTGATGAAGGTGATGGGCAGCAAGGCCGGACTTTACGCCGCATCCGCCCCTGATGCGCCGGTCATGGACGACGAGGGCCTCACGGACGAACCTGTGGGTTTCCAGTTGGTCCGCCGCATCGTCTCGCGCCGGGACAACGGCGAGCCCGAACCGTGGGCCATGGCTCCGATGATTATCCGGGACGCGCCGGACCGGGAAGTCGCCCGGGAAGAGCTGCAGTCGAGATATGTGGGCAGAATAGCCGAGCTTATCGGCGACGCCTCGGCACACAAACGGCGGACCCAGCTGGTGGTGTGCGCGCTGTTGGGCCTGGGAGCCGGGCTCCGCACCTTTCGCCTGCTGGGCGCGGACCAGGCGGACAGCGAAGACCTGATCCAGCAATACGGCGCCCTGATCCAATCCGTCGTCGACGGCGCCTGAGTCAATGGTGTCCCGAAACCAGCTGCACCGTCGTCGAACCGCCGCAACCATTCCGTGACCCTGGATTACGGCTTGATCCCAATCCTGCTGGGCTTGGCGCGGGCCGTGTTGCGTGCCGTCCCGACCCGGTAGTGTCCTAAGTCCGCAAGGCAACCAAATGGACCAACGGAGGGGCTTCCCACCCGCGGCACGCTGAGGGGACCGCCATGTACCAGGATCTGATAGTCAACGACCTTCTCATCTATGTCGGCACACTGCTGGTGGCGGCATCCATGTTCGCCTTCATCGCCCTTTGCTTCCTCGGCTGCCTGCTCGTCGCTATCGTTGCCCGGTCGCTGCAACTGGCAGCGTTGAAGCTCGCCGGAGCGGTGCGCAGGCAATGGGCCGGCTGGCGGATTGGCGGCGACCGCCTGATCGGCCAGGAGACCGGCTGGCACGGTGAGGGTTCCGAACCAGCGAACCTGCCAGTCCCGGCACCAACGACCGAAGCCATCCGCCTCGCCGAGCAGTGACTGGCCGCTACACGGCCGCAGCTACAGCGGCGGCCACGGCCGGGGCGACGCGAGGGTCCAGCGGGCTGGGCACGATGTAGTCGGCGGACAGTTCGCCTTCTGCAAGGCCGGCGATGGCCTGGGCCGCGGCGAGCTTCATGGCCTGGGTGATCCGGGTAGCGCCTGCGTCCAGGGCACCGCGGAAGATCCCGGGGAAGGCCAGCACGTTGTTGATCTGGTTCGGATAGTCGCTTCGGCCGGTAGCGACGACCGCCGCATACTGCCGCGCGACCTGCGGCAGCACTTCCGGATCCGGATTGGACAGCGCAAAGACGATGGCGTCGTCGGCCATCCACTGCAGCGTTTCCTCCGGCAGCTTGGCGGAGGAAACGCCGATGAACACGTCCGCCCCGGTCAGCGCCTGGATGGGTCCGCCGGTACGCCCCGAGGGGTTGGTCCGCTGGGACAGGTCCGCCTTCTTCCCCGTCAGCTCGGCACGGCCGATGTGCACAATCCCCCGAGAATCCAGCAGCACCACGTCCGGGATGCCCGCAGCCAGAAGCATTTCCGCACACGCGATCCCCGCGGCACCGGCACCGGAAATCACCACGCGCAGGCTCTCCAGCTTCTTGCCCACCACGCGCGCGGCACCCAGCAGCGCGGCCAGCACCACGACGGCGGTCCCGTGCTGGTCGTCATGCATCACCGGGCAGTCCAGGGCCTCGATCAGCCGTTCCTCCAGCTCGAAGCAGCGCGGGGCGGAGATGTCCTCCAGATTGACCGCGCCGAAGCTGGGGCGCAGCCGGACCAGGGTTTCGATTATTTCATCCACATCGGTCGTGTCCAGCACCAGCGGGATGGAATCCAGCTCGCCGAAGGCCTTGAACAGGGCGGACTTGCCCTCCATCACGGGAAGCGATGCCCTCGGGCCGATGTCCCCCAGTCCCAGCACGGCGGTGCCGTCGCTGACCACCGCGACCAACCGGTTTGTCCAGGTGTGGCTGCGGGCCAGCTCCGGGTCCTTGTGGATGGCCGGCAGACCTCGGCCACGCCGGGAGTGTACGCAATGGAGAGATCACGCAGGGTATCCAGCGGGACCTTGCTGCCGATGGAGAGTTTGCCGCCCTCATGGGCCGCGAAAATTTCCTCGCTGCTGAGGCTGATGCTGGTCGGGGTGGGGATGGTGGTTTCGTATGACACTTAAGGTCTCCTGCTGCGCGTCCAATTAACGGTGGGCGGCGAGGGCGGCCGGACGGAATCGGCCCGGACGACGGCGGCTGCCGCGCAAGGGATGGCGGGCGGCAGTACCCCGCAACGCCGGTCCGCTGCCCGTACGTCGGTGGACGAAGCAGCTACGGTCCGGCCGATGCAATTCGTGGAATGACTGCAGTCTACGGAAGGTGACGGCCGTTCTCCGAAACCGCCCCGTCACAATCGGACCGGGCAACGCCAGAGCCCCGGCAGACGAAGGAGGCCGCCGGCGCCCGGCGCCGTCAGCGCAGGGTGCTGCCGGACTCGTGCTCCAGCAGCTGCAGATCGCCCCGGAACGGCAGCGCCGCCCAGTCTCCGATCCTGCTGACCGCAAAGGCGCCCAGCACGGTCCCCCGGTCCAGTCGCTCCTCAATGCCGCCACCGTCCAGCAGCGCCGAAAGATACCCGGCCGTGAACGCATCTCCGGCGCCAACGGTATCCAGCACGGTCACCTGCCGTGCCGGTACGCTGACAGCGATGCCGTCCCGCCAGGCGGTTGCGCCCCGGGCGCCGCGTTTGATGATCACCTCGGCGACACCGCGCTCCGCGAGACGGGCCACGGTCTCCGCCTCGTCCCGGATTGCGTTGCCCGCGTTCGCCGCGCCGGGCGCCGCTTGGGCGCCGGCCGCCGGCAGTACCAGCTCCAGCTCGTCCTCGGACGCGATCACGATATCCGCGAAACGGACCAGTTCCACCAGCACCTTCCGGGCATTCTGCCGGGACCAGAGTTTGGCCCGGTAATTCACGTCCAGGGAAACGATGGCGCCTGCGGACCGCGCCGCGGAGGCCGCCCACAGCGTGGCCTCCGCGGCGCTTTCAGACAGTGCGGGTGTGATGCTGGTCAGGTGTACCAGCCGGGGCGTTGCCGCAAAGGCCGGCTCAAGATCCTGCACCGACAGCGCCGATCCGGCGGACCCCGCACGGTAGTAATTGACCCGGGATACGTCCGCCACGCGGCGTTCCAACAGCATCAGGCCGGTCGGCCGGGATCCGTCCGTGGGCGCCAGATCCGCCAGCACATTCTCGGCGCGCAGCGTGCGCCGGGCCAGCTGACCCAGTTCGTCGTCGCCCAGCCGGCCCACCCAGCGGACCGTGTGGCCCAGCCGGGCCAGCCCGATGGCGACGTTGGTTTCCGCGCCGGCCAGGGACAGGTCCATCGGTCCGCCATCGCGGATCAGGCCCGCCGCACGCACGGATCCCATGGTCTCCCCGAAGGTCAGAACATCCGCCGGCGGCAGGGACGCCATCACCGTCCCCCGCTGGCCGCCGCCAGCTGGACGTAATGCCGGGCGCGTTCGCGCAGCTCCGCCAGACTGCCGCCGGAAGCTGCATCCTTGAACAACGGGCTGCCGAGCCCGACGGCGACGGCGCCTCTGGCCAGGTAGTCCTGGGCCGCGGCCTGGTCAACGCCGCCGACGGCAACCAGCGGAACATCCGGAAACGGATCCCGTACGGCGGACAGGTAGGCCGGACCTCCCAGCGAGGCGGGGAAGAGCTTGACCGCGGTCGCGCCGAGCCCGACCGCCGAGTAGATCTCGGTCGGCGTCATGGCGCCGGCAACCACCGGCACGCCCAGGCGCACCGATTCGGCCACGCTCGGGCCGAGTGCCGGGGTCACGATGAACTGGGCCCCTGCTCCCAGGACCCCAGCGACGTCGTCGGCCGAAAGTACTGTACCGGCGCCCACCAGCGACTCCTCCGGCGCCTGCCGCCGGACGGCCTCGATCACCCGCAGCGCCTCCGCCGTGTTCAGGGAGATCTCCACGTAGCGGAACCCCTCCTGCAGGACGGTGACCGCGGCATGGATGGCGGCCTCGGGATCCGGGCTGCGGACGATCGCCAGCAGTCTGGCGTTCCTGAGTCCGGTGAGGAAATCCTGCGGGTTCATGGCGTGCTCCTTCGGGTTACCACTCGGCGTACGATCCGTCGTCGTGGCGCCAGACCGGGGA